>DATEAV010000122.1:0-31324 GCA_035288185.1 Anaerolineales bacterium
ACTATTCCCGCATCGACCGACCAGGACCCTTCTCTTGTGCGGGCGCGCCCCAATGGCCCCCACCCCTGACCCCTCCCCCGGCAGTTGCTCCCATTGCCTGGGCGATGAGGATCTGCCGGGGGAGGGGAGGTTACCTAAGGAGGCAAG
Source organism: Anaerolineales bacterium (assembly GCA_035288185.1). GTDB lineage: Bacteria > Chloroflexota > Anaerolineae > Anaerolineales > E44-bin32 > DATEAV01. Next base: position 148 of record DATEAV010000122.1, read on the forward strand.
GGGCGGCAGAGCCGCCCCTTGCCTCCTTAGACCTTCATCCCCCTCTCCGCTTTCGCGGAAACGCGTGGGGAATCGTCACAAGCGGAGAGGCAGGCAGGGGGGTGAGGCCGAAAGGTACAAGGCATGAAGGGCACTGCATCAGTGCAATTCGATGCAAGGGATGCTTGCGCATGTGCTACTCCGATTCATTCACAACCTCCGAGCGAGGCGGCGTAGCCGGCGAGAGACGCCTGCACCCCGTTCGGGCCGCGAAGCTCCCGAAGGACATCGGGACGATGCGGCCTGCCGGCCGTTCGCCCCGCGGGCTGGCGCCCGCACGGCGCCGGCCCGGACGGGGGGCGAGACGGCCTGCGGCGCGCCGCACACCGTCCCGGTGTCCTTTCGGGAGGTGCGGTGCAGGTGGGAATCCCCGAGACGCTGGCATTGGAAGCAGGACCGAGGCCTTAGAAAAGGCGAGATCATGAGCGACAACGGAAACTTCGAACCCAGGATCGTGGCCTTCCTCTGCAACTGGTGCACCTACACCGGGGCGGATCTGGCCGGCACCTCGCGGCTGCAATACCCGCCCAACGTGCGCATCATCCGGACGATGTGCTCGAGCGCGGTCGATCCGGTGTATGTGCTCAAGCCGCTCATGGAGGGAGCCGACGGGGTGCTCATCGGCGGGTGCCATCCGGGCGACTGCCACTACCAGACCGGCAACTACAAGACCCGCCGGCGCTATGTGGCCTTGCACGAGATCCTCAAGGCCTCGGGCCTCGACGAACGCCGCGTCTGGTTGCGCTGGATCAGCGCCAGCGAGGGGCAGAAGTTCGCCAGCACGATCGGCGAGATGGTTGCGGCGATGAGAGAGCTTGGGCCAAATCCGACCCGCGAAAACTGGGCGGTATGAACGCTCATCCCGGAGGATGCGGACCCCGTGGCCATAGCCATGATGCGATCGCGGAAGAGCGAGTGACTGGCAGGGAGCATCCATGAAGACAACGATCCCGGTTGAAGACGGCGACGTCCTGGCAGCCATTCGCGCCTTCCTCGGCCGGCTGCTGGAGAGCGGCGCGCTCGAGGCCATCTATGTCCCCCTGGAGGCCGCCGGGGGCGCGGCCGTGCCGGCGCTGGTGACCGACCCCGCACGCATGGCGCAGGCCAACCCGCTGGCGCCGGTGATGCCGATCAACGGCGCCCGGGCCGTCTCGGCCCTCACAGGCAAGAAAGCTCCGGGACGCGTCGGCGCCGTCCTCCGCTCCTGCGAGATCCGGGCTCTGATCGAGCTCGTCAAGCTTCAGCAGGCGACTCTCGAAGGCCTCACCATGATCGGGCTCGACTGCCCAGGAACTTTCGAGGTGCCGCGCTACATGGAGCGGCAGGGCCAGGCCGGAGGCGGACTGGGCGACTACCTTGCCGCAGCTCGGGAAGGACGCGACCCGGGATCCGACGGCCTCACATTGCGCACGGCCTGCCAGATGTGCCTCCATCCGGCCGCCGATCAGGCCGCGATCCGTTTTGAGCTCTTCGGCCTCGATCCGACGCAGGGCATCCCCGTGGACATCCCCGACGCCCTGGCGGAGCAATTGGGGTATTCCGCGGCCTCCGCTGATGGCGCACGCCAGGCCGTTCTCGAGAAGGTCCTGGCCGCCCATCGTGCGAAGCGCGACGGGGCGCTGGCGGCCGTCCGAGCCCAGATGAACGCCAACGGCGGTCTGCCCTCGCTCTTCAATGCCTGCATCCGCTGCCACAACTGCATGACCGCCTGCCCGATCTGCTACTGCAAGACCTGCCTCTTCAGATCGGCCTCCTTCGACCACAAGCCCGACCACTACCTGAGCGCGGCCCAGCGTAAGGGAGCCCTCCGCATGCTGAGCGACGCGCTCCTCTTCCAGCTCACGCGCATGAATCACATGAGCGCCTCCTGCGTGGGCTGCGGCATGTGCACCTCCACCTGCCCGTCGGAGATTCCGGTCGGGATGATCTTCAGCGCCGTCGGCGAGCAGGTGCAGGCTGCCTTCGGCTATGAGCCCGGCCGCAGCCTGGAAGACCCGCTCCCCCTGGTTACCTTCCAGGCGAACGAGTGGACGGAGGTGGGCGAAGCGAAATGAACGAGCAACCCACGCACGGCTCCAACGGGCGGGGACCAGCGGCGCTGGTGATCGGCGGCGGCATCGCCGGCATCCAGGCGTCCCTCGACATCGCCGAGGCGGGCTTCCGCGTGCACCTGGTCGAACGCTCGCCCTCGATCGGCGGGCGGATGTCGCAATTGGATAAGACCTTCCCCACCCTCGACTGCTCGTCGTGCATCCTCACACCCAAGATGGTCGACGCCGGGCGGCATCCCAACATCGACCTCTACACCTATTCCGAGGTCGTCCAGGTCACCGGCGAGGCGGGGGATTTCCACGCCCGGATCCGGGTGAAGCCCCGCTACATCGATCCCGAGAAATGCCACGGCTGCGGTTTGTGTGCCGAGGCCTGCCGGCTCGCCGGACGGATATCGAGTGATTTCAATGCCGGGATGGGCAAGCGGGCGGCGGTGTACGTGCCCTTCCCTCAGGCCGTCCCTCTCGTCTACACCGTCGATCCCGAGGCCTGCGTCTATCTCACCCGAGGCGTCTGCGGCAAGACCTTCAAGTGCAAGGATGCCTGCACGGCGGGGGCGATCGATTTCGACCAGAAGGAAGTCTTCGTCGACGTCGATGCGGCGACGATCATCAATGCCACTGGCTTCGACGTCTTCGACCCCAACCTCCGGCCGGAGCTCGGCTACGGCGTCTACCCGCATGTGATCACCTCGCTCGAGTTTGAGCGTCTGGCCTCGGCTTCGGGGCCGACGGCCGGAAAGATCACCCTCGACGGCACCTTGCCGAAGAAGCTGGTCTTCATCCAGTGCGTCGGATCGCGCGATCGCTCGCTCAATCTGCCCTATTGCTCGCGGGTGTGCTGCATGGCGGTCGCCAAGCAGGCCCACCTCGCCCACGACCGCATCCCCGGCGCCGAGATCACGGTGTTCTACATCGATATTCGCGCCTTCGGCAAGGGCTTTGAGGAGTTCTACGACCGGGTGCGCCACGAAGGAGTGCTCTACCGCCGCGGCAATCCCTCCGAGGTGTTGCGGCGCGGCGATCGATTGGTTGTCCGGGCCGAAGACACGCTGCTGGGCGAGCCGGTCGAGGTGGAGGCCGATCTGGTGGTGCTGGCCGTCGGCATCCGCCCGCGCGCCGACGCGCAATCCGTGGCCGAGATGCTCGGTCTGGCCCTGGACGAGAACGGCTTCTTCCAGGAAGCCCACCCCAAAGTCGGCATCGTGGAGAGCAATCGGCCCGGCGTCTTGCTGGCCGGCTGCTGCCAGGGCCCGAAGGATATCCCCGATACCGTGGCCCATGCCAAGGCCGCCGCCTCGGCTGCGTTGATCCAGATGGCTCAGACACAGAAAGTGATGGCAACCGCCCATGCTGCAAATTGAAGCTCACCCCATCACCCTGCAGTACGACCTTTTCGACTGCATCCAGTGCGGGAAATGCACCGGCGGCTGCCCGATGGCGATGAAGACGCGGCTCAACCCTCGGAGCATCATCCTGCGCCTTCTGACGGCGGGTGATGGATTCGACCTGGAAGGCCGGGAGGAGCTGTGGGACTGCACGACCTGCAGCACCTGCTCCAGCCGCTGCCCGAAGAAGGTGAACCCGATGGAGACGATCATCGGGCTGAGGGGAGCTTTCGTCGAGAAGGGGCGGGTGCATCCCAACGTCAAGACGGCCCTGGAGAGCACTTTCCGCCAGGGCAACCCTCTCACCATGCCGCGCGATCAGCGCGGCGCCTGGGCCAAGGATCTGGGGCTCAAGGAATACGCCGAGGGGACCGAGTTCCTCTACTACGTCGGCTGCACTCCCTCCTACGATCCGAGGGCGCAGAAGGTGGCCCGCTCTCTCGTAACGCTTCTCCAGAAAGCCGGCATCGATTTTGGCGTTCTCGGCAATCAGGAGAATTGCTGCGGCAGCGAGGTGCGACGCCTGGGCGAGCAAGGCCTCTTCGAGATGATGGCCGAAGAGAACACCGAGACCTACAAAGGCCTCGGCGTGAAGAAGATGCTCACCACCTCGCCCCACTGCTTCAACGTCTACCGCAACGACTATCCGAAGAACGGGATGGCGGTGCAGCACTACACCCAGGTGCTCGCCGGACTGGTCGAAGAAAAGCGGCTGGAGTTTTCCGGGAAACTCGAGAAGACGATCACCTACCACGATCCCTGCTACCTGGGGAAGCACAACGGCATCTTCGACGAGCCCCGGGAAGTGCTCGCCGCGATCCCGGGCGCGACGCTGGTGGAGATGGACCGCTCCCGGCAGAAGAGCCTGTGCTGCGAGGGCGGCGGGGGAAGGATGTGGCTCGAGGGCACCAACCCCTCCGTCCGCCTGGCGCAGATGCGCGTGAAAGAGGCGCTGGAGGCCGGCGCCCAAGTGTTGGCCACGGCCTGCCCGTTCTGTTTGCTCACCCTCGACGAAGCGGTGAAGCACCTCAACGCCGAAGACCGGCTCCAGGTTCTCGACATCGCCGAGCTGGCGGCGCAGGCGCTCTAGGCGCAGAGGGCATGCCATGACGTTCACACCGCGTATCGGCGTTTACGTCTGCCACTGCGGGATCAACATCGCCGCCACGGTTGACGTCGGCGCGGTCACCCAATGGGCGGCAGGCCTGCCCGGGGTCGTGGTCTCGCGCGACTACACCTACATGTGCTCCGATCCCGGGCAGGCGCTCATCCAGAATGACATCCGCGAGCTCGGCCTCAATCGCGTCGTAGTGGCCTCCTGCTCGCCGCGCATGCACGAGCCGACGTTCCGGGCCGCGGTCTCGGCGGTCGACCTCAACCCCTACTGCTTCGAGATGGCCAACATCCGCGAGCAGTGTTCGTGGGTGCATCCGGCGGCCGAGACGACGACGCAGAAGGCGATGCACCTGGTGGGCTCGGCCGTCGCCAAGGCGGCCTTGCTGCAGCCGCTCGAGCAGCGCCAGGCGCCCACCACGCCGGCGGCGCTCGTGATCGGGGGCGGCATCGCCGGAATGCAGGCGGCGCTCGACATCGCCGACGCCGGATTCGAGGTCACCCTCGTGGAGCGCACCTCCAGCCTGGGCGGCCATGTCGGCCTCCTCCACCGCACCTTCCCCACCCTCGAGCCGACCGCCGACCTTCTGGGGGCGATCGTCGAGAGGGCCACGCACCATGAGCGTTTGCGAGTGCTCACCGAAGCCGAGGTGACGGCGGTCGGCGGATTTGTGGGCAACTTCGATGTCGACATCCGACATGGCCATGAAGAGGAGAAGGTGAAAGTGGGGGCGATCATCGTCGCCTCCGGGTTTGACGTCTTCGATGCCCGCCGCCGGCCGGAGCTCGGGTATGGCGTCTACCCCGAGGTGATCACGACGCCCGAGTTCGAGCAGTTGAGCCAGAGCGAGGTGAAGATCAACGGCCGCGAGCCGAAGAACGTCGTCTTCATCCAATGCGTGGGCTCGCGCGACCAGGCTCTCGGTCACCCCTACTGCTCGCGCGTCTGCTGCATGGTCACCGCCAAGCAGGCGCGTCTCGTCCGCGAGCGGTTGCCGAACGCTCGGGTGACTGTCTTCTATATGGACGTGCGCGCCTTCGGCAAGGGGTTTGAGGAGTTCTACGACGCCACGCGCCAGGCAGGCGTGCTCTATCGCCGGGGCAACCCTTCCGAGCTCATCCGCCGGGGAGACCGCGTCGTCGTGCGCGCCGAAGACACGCTGCTGGGAGAGCCCGTCGAGGTGGAAGCCGACCTGGTCATCCTGGCCGTGGGCATGGCGCCGCGGGCCGACACCGACGCCCTCGCCGGCCTGCTCAAGCTGGCGCGCTCCTCGGATGGCTTCTTCATGGAGGCCCACCCGAAGCTGCGCCCGGTGGACACGGCGATGGCGGGGATCTTCCTGGCGGGCGCCTGCCAGGGCCCGAAGGACATCACGGAGACGATCGCCCAGGCGCGAGCGGCGGCGGCTACGGCCATGATCCCGCTGATGCGGGGCGAGGTGACGGTCGAGGCGGCCACCTCGGTTGTCGATGAAGAATTGTGCGCCGGCTGCGGGCAATGCGCCTCGATCTGCACCTTCGGCGCCCTCACGCTCCACCCAACCAAAGGCGTGATGGTCTCCAACGCCGTGCTCTGCCAGGGCTGTGGCGCCTGCGCCACCGCCTGCCCGTCGGGCGCCATCAACGTCCGGCACTTCACCTTCGATCAGGTGATGGCACAGATCAATGTGGTCTCCGACTTTCGGGCCCCGGTCTTTTCGGCGGCCCCGGCCGAAGCCGAGGTGGCGAGCCCGTCCTAATCGCATCGCCGAGCTCTGCTTGCTTCTTCGGCCGAGGGTATGGTCAGGCGAGGTGAAGGCATGAACACACAGTGGTTCCTCAAGACGGAAGGCGACGCGCTCGCCAGAGTCCGAGCCTTCCTGGGCGCCCTCTGGCAATCGGCGTCCTTGAGGGGAATGATCGTGCCCGTGTTCTCGGGCGGGGAGCGCGCGCCACGCGTGGAGCTTCTCACCGATGCGCGCCGCCTCACCCAGGCCGATCCCTTCGCCCCGCTCATGCTCGCCAATGGCGCCCGCGACCTGGCCGAGCGAGGCCGGGCAGGTCTTCAAGGTCCTCTGGGGGCGGTGCTCCGGCCGTGCGAAATCCGCGCCCTTGCCGAGGTGGCGCGGCGCAGGTCGGTGCCCCTCGAGTCGTTTCTCCTGGTTGGAGTCGATTGTCTGGCGACCTTCGCGCCGGAGGTCTATGAGCGCCGAGTGCGGGAGGTGGGCAGCCCCGAGGAACTCACGCGCGAGGCGCTGCTTTTCGCGCGCCAGGGTGGGATCCTGCTCTACCGCAATCGGCCCGCGTGCCAGCGCTGCGGCGCGCCCTTGCCGGCCGCGGTGGATCTCTGCCTCGGCCTCCATGGGCTGACGGCCGGCGAGGCGATCTTGGTGACGGCCAGAGACGAGCCGACCTGCCGAAGGCTCAGGCTCGAGTCGATCACCGACGGAGGCGCGCCCCCAGAGCTGATTGCCCAGCACGAACGAATGGCCGCCGCTCTCGCCGCTCGCCGGGGGCGGACGCGCGCTCGAATGGAGGCCGATCTTGGAGGCCTGCCGGCGAATGTGGACGAGCTGATCGCTCACCTGCGGGCCTGCGCGCCTTGCCGGGCGTGCCTCGAGGCCTGCCCGATTTACGACGGCGAGCTCGAGGCTGCCGACGCGAAAGTTGTGGCCGCGTGGCTGGCTTCCTGCGCCGGTTGCGGGATGTGCGAGCAGGCCTGTCCCAGCCATCTGGCGCTGCCTGCTCTCATCGACCGCATCCGGCGCGATCTTCCCGGCCTGAGTGGACCATCAAACTCCGCAAGCGTCGAGACGCACTCCTGCTGGCTGTGAGAGACCGTGAATGAATCGGACGAGGATGTACGCAAGCGCGGTTCGCATCCAATCGCATTGGGAAGTGCCCTCGAGGTCACGTGCTTTTTTGCCTCACCCCCCTACCCCCCTCTCCGCCTATTCACGATTCGTCGACGCATTGCGCGAAAGCGGAGAGGGAGGTGGAGGTCTAAGGAGGCAAGGGGCGGCTTCGCCGCCCCTTGCCTCCTTGGATAACCTCCCCTCCCCCGGCGGATCATCGTCGCCCAGCGAACGGGAGCAACTGCCGGGGGAGGGGGCAGGGGTGGGGGCTATGGAGGACGCGCCGTCCGCCAAAAGGAGACTAGCCGGTCGAGCCGGGATTAGTTCACTGGCTCTGAGGATAAGGCCCTGATGCCGCTACGCGCGCAGACCGATCCGGCCCGTATCCAGGGCATTCTGAAGAAAGTCTTCGCCCAGCCGCGCCCGCCCGTCGCCCGCTGCCGGCTGCTCAGCTCCGGGTTCGGTCCGGGCCACATGCTCAAGATCCGCGACGACCCCACCGGCTCCAAGGCGTGCCTGGGTTGCGGCAATTGCATGGACGCGTGCCCGGTTCTCGCCCGCGATCCAAAGCGGCGTCTGCGGTCTGAATCGCGAACTTCCATGGCGCTCGAAACGCTCTTGGGCGAAGACTGCGATCGCTGCGGCAACTGCGCCCTCGTTTGCCCACAGGTGGATCCGACGATCAAGCACTGGCTGGTGCAGACCCACCTCGCCGAAGGTATGGCCGAGCTCCTCGCCCGAGCCGCTTCGGACGAGATCTTGGTGTTGGACATGAGTCTTGGCTACGAAGCCATGCACCAATCACTGATCACCGATCACCCATCCCACGAGGGTGATCAGTGACCGGTGATCGGTAGGTGGTTGGCCTGCCAATGGAGCATTCGATGACGGAGATCTTTGTCCTGGGCCAGCGTTACGAGGTTCCCGAAGGCCTGACGATCCTGAAGGCCTTGGAGTGGGCGGGCTTCCGGCTGAGGCGCGGGGTCGGCTGCCGGGCGGGATTCTGCGGAGCATGCGGGACGGTCTACCGGCTGGCTGGCGACTACCGGCTGCATTACGCTCTCGCGTGCCAGACGGTGACCGAGCCCGGGATGGTCCTTGGCCAGATCCCGTTCTTCCCTGCCCAGCGAGCGACGTACAGGCTCGAGAATCTACAGCCGGCCGGGGAAACGCTTCTCGATCTCTACCCGGAGATCCTGCGCTGCTTCGGCTGCAACACGTGCACGAAGGCCTGCCCGCAAGAACTTGATGTGCTCGCCTACATGGCCGCTGCCTTGCGCGGCGATGTTGCCGCGGCGGCCGATCTTTCCTTCGACTGCATTGCCTGCGGGCTGTGCGTTGCCCGCTGCCCGGCAGAGCTCGTCCCGCCGAACGTGGCGCTGGTTGCCAGACGGCTCTACGGCAAGTACCTCGCGCCGAGAGCCGAGCATCTGGACAGGCGAGTGAGGGAGATCGAGGCCGGGGCCTTCTGCGAAGAGGTGCAGGCTCTCAAGGCATTGCCCGTGGAGGAGCTCAAGGCGCGGTATGCGGCGCGGGAGATCGAGGCGTAGGGAGTGATCTGTGATCGGTGATCGGTGATCAGGAATCAGTCACTGAGTAGCCGATCGCCGACTAACCGATCACCGACTAACCGATCACCGACCCGGATCAACCAAGGACGGCTCACCGCATGAGACCACGACCATGGATTTCGAACTCTCACCTGACACCCTGATGCTCCGCGACATGCTGCGGAAGTTTGTCCAGAAGGACGCCCGTCCTCTGGAGATGGCCTATTTCACCTCGGGGGCCCTGCGGCCGGAGGAGCACGCCCGGCTCCGCTCGGCGATCGAGCAACTGGGTCTTTGGGCGGCGACGGTCCCGGAGAAGTTTGGCGGCGGCGGCCTCGACACCGTCACCGCCTGTGTGATCGAGGAAGAGCTCGGCGGGACCTTTGTTCCGATCGAGTTGGGCGAGGTGCCGACGCTTCTGTACGAATGCAGCCAAGAACAGGCCGGCCGGTTCCTCGAACCGGCCCTGATGGGGAAACGGCGTGCCATCGTCGCAGCCCGCGAGCCGGGGGCGGTGCGCCCGGAGGGCTGGTCGGCCGCCGCCTGGCTCGACGGCGACAGGCATCGCCTGCGGGGCAAGAAGGCTTTCGTCGGAACTCCGGCCGGCGATGACTTCTTCCTCGTTCTCGCCCGAGCGCCCGAGGGACTGAGCGCCTTCGTCCTCGAGCAAGGCACCGAGGGTATGGCAATCCTCCCAGGCGGCGTGCTGGCGCTCGAGGATTGCGCCGCCTCCATCCTCGGACAGCCGGGCCACGCACTGTCCGCGCACCGGGACGAGGCCGCCCGAGCCTGGATCCGCCTGGGCGCCCGCTACGTCGGGATGGCCGACCGGCTCAGGCAGATGGCTCTTGAGCACGCGAGCGACTGGGTCTCCCTCGGCGAGCCGCTCTCCATCCGCCCGGCGATTCAACGAATGTTGGCCGAGAGCAGCGTCGACGTGGAAAGCGCCCGCTGGCTCGTTTATCACGCCGCCTGGCTCGCCGACCGCGGCGAAACCCTGCGGCTGGCGGCCGCTCAGGCCCGCCTGGGCAGCGGGGAGATGCTTCAGCGCACGATCGACCGGGTCGCGATGATCTACGGCGGCCCCGGCCCCACGCCCGAAATCCTGCCCCAGCGCATGGCCCGCACCGCAGTGCCACCCGAAACATTGGAGCTTGCATTGGAGTATGCCCGATCGGCCATTGTGGCAGAGGTGCTTTCCCCTCGAAGGGAGAGGTGAACGATGAACGTCAGCCGAATCGTCGAGGTGCACGCGGACGACCCGCTCGGAGCGCTCCGGGAGTTCCTCGCCAGCTGGTGGAGGGCCGATCGGCTCGACGCGCTGCTGGCTCCCGTGGAGCTCCCAAACGGCTCGGGCGTGCGAATGCAGGTGATCGAGGATCCCTCGGGGCTCGAGGCGGTGAATCCCTACGCGCCTCTGATGGAAAGCAACGCCGCGACGGCGATCGGCAAGTTCTCGCGCGACCGACCGGACGGCCGACTGGCTGCTATCCTGCGGCCCTGCGAACTTCGGGCACTGACCGAGCTGCGCAAGCGCCGCCACCCGCCGGCGGCCGTCGATACCGTGACGATCGTGGGAGTCGACTGCCTGGGAACCTTCAACGTCGAGGATTACAGCGAGTGCGTGCGGGTCCACGGGCAGAAACGCGTCACCCGCCAGTTGCTCGACCATGCCTCCGAGGGAGATTGTTCCCTCCGGCGACTGCGGGCCGCGTGCCGGGTCTGCGAGTGGCCGGCGCCCCGAGGCGCGGATCTGACGATCGGCGGCATCGGCGTCGCGCCCGATGACTACCTTCTGGTCATCGCACCGGACGAAGCAACGGACGAACGGCTTGGCCTGGCCGCCGTGGCACCGGATCTGGCGGAGGAATCCCAGGTCGTGCGCAGGGAAGTGGCCGTGGGCGCAGTGGCCAAGAAGCGGGCCAAGGCGCGAGCCGAGCTGATGGAGGCGCTCCCGCTGCGCTTCAACGATGTCGGCAGCCTGCTCGCCTGGCTCTCTCGGTGCACTCTTTGCGGCGATTGCCTCGACGCCTGCCCACTCTACGACGGTGAGCTCAGCGGGCTCCTCGGCGGCGAAAGGCCGCACGCCGGAGGCAATGCCCTCCTGGCCGAGCTCGTCGACGTCAGCCGCTGGCTGGCCTCCTGTGCCGGCTGCGGGATGTGTGAGCAGGCCTGCACCTGCGACGTCCCCCTGACGCTCGTGATCGCGGCGCTCTCCGGGCGCATCCGCCATGAGCTCAACTACAGATCCGGCGACCCGGCGCAGCGGCTGCCGTGGACCGCAGCCTGACCCACCGGACAGCGGGACCCCGGACGTGAGGTGAGCATGCCCTACCCTGATAGCCTGCGTGGATCCCTGGCAAAGGTCGAAGCGTCGCGCTCCAAACGCCTGCAAGAGAGCCACCCGCGCCTCTCGCCTGACGGACGCCAGGATGTGTTGAGGGGATTCCATCCCGACTATATCGGCGAGGCCTTTCGTGAGATTCGGATTGGGCCCAATCGGGGGGATCGCGCTCCGAGGGAGCTCGCCGACGCTCTCGAGGCGCCGGCCCGGCTGACCGGTCTTCCGCCCGACGGGCCCGACCTTGCATGCGACGTCCTGATCATCGGCGGTGGCGGGGCGGGTGCCAGCGCCGCGCTCCTGGCTCAGGAAAACGGTGCCGAGGTGCTGCTGGTCACCAAGCTCCGCTTCGGCGACGCCAACACGGTGATGGCTCAGGGCGGGATCCAGGCCGCCGACAAGGAAAACGATTCGCCTGCCATGCACTACCTCGATGTGATCGGCGGCGGAGGCTTCAGCAACGATCCAGATCTCGTCGAGGCCCTGGTCGGCGATGCCCCGAGCGTGATCGCCTGGCTCGAGAGCCTGGGGGCGATGTTCGACAAGGATCCCGACGGGACGCTGCGCACGATCCACGGCGGGGGGACCAGCCGCAAGCGGATGCACGCCGCCCGCGACTACAGCGGCGCTGAGATCATGCGTACGCTCCGGGACGAAGTCCGCTCGCGCGGCGACGGATCCTCACCGGCGATTCGCGTCTGGGAATTCCGCCCCGCCGTCGAACTGCTGCTCGATTCTCACGGCCATGTGGCGGGCGCGATCCTGAAAGACCTCGACACCGAGCGGATGATGGTGGTGCACGCCCGGGCGGTCGTCATCGCCACTGGGGGAAGCGGGCGCCTGCACTACCAGGGCTTCCCCACGACGAATCACTTTGGGGCCACCGGCGATGGGCTGGTCTTGGCCTACCGGGTGGGCGCCCGGCTCAGCTTCATCGACACGATGCAATATCACCCGACGGGGGCGGCCTACCCAGAGCAGATCCTGGGCCAGCTGGTCACCGAGAAAGTGCGTGGGCTTGGGGCCCAGGCCTGCAACGTGGATGGGGAGCAGTTCGTCTTCCCGCTGGAAACTCGCGACGTCGAGGCGGCTGCATTCATCCGGGAGTGCAAGGAAGTCGGCCGAGGCGTGGTGACGGCCACCGGTCAGCCCGCAGTCTGGCTCGACTCGCCGATGATCGACCTGATCCACGGGCCCGGGACGATCGCCAAGGAGCTCCCGGCCATGGTTCGGCAATACCGCCGATTCGGAATCGACCTCGTGATGGAGCCCATCCTGGTCTACCCCACGCTGCACTATCAGAACGGCGGGGTGGCCATCCGGCCCGACGGCGGCACCGGGGTGCCGGGCCTGTATGTGGCCGGGGAAGCAGCCGGCGGCATCCATGGGCGCAACCGCCTGATGGGCAACAGCCTGCTCGATATCTGCGTCTTCGGCCGGCGGGCCGGCGCAGCGGCGGCTGTGTGGGCGCGGACGGCGGAGATCGGCGAGCGGACGCTGGCGCACTTGCAGGCGTGGGCCACCGCCCGCGAGGCCGCCGGGCTGGCCGAAGGCGACCCGGCCCCGGTGCTCCTGCCGGACTACACACGCCACTAAGCTGTCCGCCTCGGAGGTTGGACCGATGAGCGAACGAGGGAAATCCCATCGCTGCGAGGATTGCCCCGTACGCAAGCGGGCGGAGGCCCACCCCCGCCGGCTCCTCTCCCGTCTCTGGCGTTGGCACACAGGCTGGTGCCCGGGCTGGAAGGCCTATCAGGCCTCGCTGGGTAAGACGACAACTTCTTAGGTCGAGGGCAAGACACCGGGTTTCTCGGCCCCTTCCCCTCAACGGAAAGCCCCCGCCGGTGAAGTAATCCCAGGTCGACCCAGTTGCGTCCCGTCTACGGTGGGCGCGACTTCAACAGCCCCCACCCCCTTCGGGCCGCGAAGCCCTCCCGAAGGACATCGGGACGATGCGGCCCGCCGGGGCGAGACGGCCCCCGGCCCCTCCCCCGGCATTTTCTCTCGTCGCCTCTCAGATGAGGATCTGCCAGGGGAGGGGAGGTTACATAAGGAGGCAAGGGGCGGCTCTGCCGCCCCTTGCCTCCTTAGACCTTCATCCCCCTTCGCGCAGCACCCCATTTGGGGCTCCGCTTTCGCGCAATGCGTGTGGGAGTCGTGGCAAGCGGAGAGGGGGTGGGGGGTGAGGCGGAAAGGTACAAGACAGGAATGGCACTGCATCAGTGCAATTGGATGCGAGGGATACATGCGTATGTCCTCGTCCCATTCATTCACAGCCTGTGACGGCGGGGGCCGCGTACAGGCCGCAATCTCGGAGGCGATGCTCAGGGGATCATCGTCTGCGTGGGCGTGGGCGTGCCGCCGGTGGGAGTCGGCGTAGGTGTGACGATATTGACCGGCACGATCAGCCGCTGGCCGGTCCCGAGGATATCATCCGGTTCGATCCCACTCGCTTCGGCGATCGCCTCGACGGTGCTGTTGAACTCGGCGGCGATCCCCAGGAGCGTATCCCCCGGCTCGACAATGTAGATGATCTCCATCCCAGGCAAAAGGGTCTCTGGAAGCGGCGTGGGCGTCCATCGCTCGGTGCCAGGCGCCGGAATGATGAGCTCGTCGCCTATGGAGATCGCCCCCGGATCTGCGATGTTGTTCAGGGACATCAGAAGGAGCAGATCCACCTCAAACTCGGCCGCGATGGACCAGAGCGTGTCCCCTTCCTCGACGATGTAGGTGGTCGGGCCTGGAGGGGTGGCCGTCTCGGTCGGCGGCTGGGTCAATGTCGGGGAAGGTGTGATCGTCGGCGGGCGGGGAGTTATCGTCGGGGTCGGTGTCTCGCTGGCGAACAACCCGGCGATCGAGGGAGGGTTTTCGCTTGTCAGCCACACGACGATAAGGACGATCCCTGCCGCCAGGAGCAAGACGGCAAGACCGCCGAGAGCGATTGGGCCGATCCGCTCCCGGCGCCGCCGATACGCCTGGATCGTCTCGTGCACATTATGTTGACTATCGGGCATCGTGAGTGCTCCTCATGCGGAGACGACAACGGCATCACCCTCCGCCCGCGCGATTCTACCCGAAAAACATGCCGTCCTGTTAGGACTACCCGAACGGGCGTGCTAGCCTGGCTCGTCCCAGCCGGCAGTGAGGGCCTCCAGCATCGGGCCAATAGAGCTCTCCCAGGCTTGAGCGTCGTGCCCACCCGGCACGATCAGAAGCCCCGGATGCACACCGGCCTCGTCGAGGGCCAGGGCGAGTCGCTCTGTGCCGGCGCGGGCCCAATCCGTCTCGCCAGCAGCGAGGAAGATACGCCCGGGAAAAGGGCCGGGGCCGGAGGCGATCCCGAATGGATCGTACTCCGGCCTCGGACGATTGACGGCCAGGGCTGGGCTGAGCGCGGCGAGGCCATCAAAGGCCTCGGGATGGAGCAGCCCAATCTCGAGAGCCCAGACCCCTCCCCGCGAAATTCCCGCCAAAGCTCGAGAGGCCGCCTGAGGGTCGGCGGCGTAGGTCGACTGAACGTAGGGCACCAATCCCTCGAAGAATTCCTGCTCGTAGGATCCGGGGCCTCCGTCGGTGTTGCTGAACAGCGGCTCGGGAACATAGGGCATCACGATCAAGAAAGGAGGCGAACCCCCGGAGGCGATCGCCGCCTCGGCCGCCTCGTCGAGGCCCAGGTCGTCCCAGTGCGCATCATCGAAGGGTTTCCCATGGAGTGCATAGAGCGTCGGGTACGGCCCCGCATGTGAGTCGTAGCACGGCGGGAGATAGATGCGGAATGGGATCGGCTGCCGGACTACGACTCCCGGGTAGACACTGCTCTCGACGCGGCCCGACGTGGCACAGGGCTCGACCCGTGTAGCGGTCGCGGCCGGGGCCAAGGTTGGGGTGGACGGTGCGGCCATGGCCGAAGGGAGAGGCGTGTGTGTGAGCGAAGTGGGTGGTCGCACGGCTATGCAGCCCGAGTTGAGCATGAGCACGAGGGCGATGGGAAGGTGCGTGGGGACTCTGGGGATCTGCATCATTGGGAATCATACCGCGCTCGCAGGGACGCGGGCGAGGGAGCGAATCATCCGGCGACACAAGCACGCCATGCCCTCACCGGTTGGAGCCGTAGGGTGGGGCCGGTGAGGAGACGGGTGAGCGAGAGAAACGAGCGTGCGACACTCCCGTATCTTGGAGCGCGAGGGGATCGGTTACTCGGTGATCAGTGGCCCGGTGCGGAGACGGGTAAGCGAGAGGAATGAGCGTGCGGCGGTCCCGTATCTTGGAGCAAGAGGTGATCGGTTACTCGGTGATCGGTAGACGGGCACCCGGGCGCCGGGGTACCAGGTGACCAGGTGCCCTAGTGCCTAGGTGCCTAATCACGGATCACCGTCCACCGTTCACCGATCACTGTTCACTGTTCACTGTTCACTCCACCTGCACGGACCCTTTCCGTCCGGTTATAATCCGCCCCATGAGGTATCACATCTGGACCGAAGGCTGCCAGATGAACGTCGCCGATTCGCAGCGGGTTGCCTCGGCTCTGGAGCGGCTCGGCTATCAAGCCTCGCCCGAGGCGGGCGAGGCCGATGTGATCGTGCTGAATACGTGCGTCGTGCGTCAGAGTGCGGAAGACAAAGCCTACGGCAGGCTCACCTCGCTCCGGCCGCTCAAGGAGCAAAGGCCGGATCTGGTCATCAACCTGATGGGTTGCCTCGTCGGCGTGCGCGGAGACGCGCGCTTGCGGCATGCCTTCCCCTATGTCGACGTCTTCTCGCCGCCCTCCGATCCCGGGCCGCTCGTCGAGCACCTGGCGCGGCGTGATGGCCGAGCCCTGACCCTCACGGAGACCGAGCGGCGCCACAAGTGGATGGACGGCGACTGGCAGCTTCCCGCAGAAGCGCTGGGCAGCGCCGTTGCAGCCTACGTGCCTGTTGTCTACGGCTGCTCGCACGGCTGCACATTCTGCGTGATCCCGTTCCGGCGCGGCCCCGAGCGCAGCCGACCGGTGGGTGAGATCGTCGGCGAAGTGCGCACGCTCGTCCGGCAGGGCGTGCGGGAGGTCACACTCCTCGGCCAGATCGTCGACCGCTACGGCCAAGACGTCTCCGACGGGCCCGGGCTGGCCGATCTCCTGCGCGTGCTCCACGAAGTGGACGGCCTGGAGAGGATCCGTTTCCTCACCTCGCATCCCAACTGGATGAACGATGGCTTGCTGGAGGCGGTGGCGTCGCTGCCGAAGGTGTGCGAGCACATCGAGGTGCCGGTGCAGGCGGGCGACGACGAGGTGCTCGCCCGGATGAAGCGTGGCTACACGGCCGATGACTATCGCCGCCTGGTCGCCCGCATCCGGGACCGGCTGCCCGGGGCCTCGATCGCCACCGACATCATCGTAGGCTTTCCCGGCGAAACGCAGGAACAGTTCGAGCGCACGCGCGATCTCCTGGCCGAGCTGCGCCTCGACGTGGCCCATCTGGCCCGCTATTCCCCCCGACCGAGCACCGTCGCCGCCCGACGGATGGCCGACGACGTTCCGGAGGATGAGAAGCTTCGCCGCTTCCGTGCCCTGGAAGAGCTTCAATCCGTGATTGCCGCGGAGATCAACGCGCACTTTCAGGGCCGGGATGTGGAAGTGCTGGTCGAGGAGAAGCACCGAGGCCGATGGAAGGGGCGCACGCGCACCAATAAGCTCGTCTTCTTCGAGACCACCGACGAAGCGCCCCTCACCGGCCGCCTGGTCCGCGTGAGAATCACCTGGGCAGGCCCCTGGAGCCTCCTGGGGCACCCGGCGACGGAAGCTCGCCTCGCCGCATAACGGCCCCACCCAACCCGACCACAATACTCCAGGTCTGGCGAGACCGTGCGCATGGCGGGGAATGGGGTCCTTCTTGACGCCCCCCCGGTTAGGCTGTAGCATTCCGAACGCAGTTGCCCCTCGCCACTCGCCGGGGCCTGCGATGGAGGAAAGAGATGACGACCTCACGGCGCGTGATACTTCCCGCGCTCTTGCTGATCGCGCTGGCAGCGCTCGCCGCGTGCAACTTCCCTGGGCCAGCCACAACGCCAGATCTGGGGGCGACCTCGGCCGCGCAGACCCTCTCGGCCCAGCTCACCTCGATCGCCCAACCGCAGGCAACCACGCCTGCGCCGCCCACGGCGATTCCCGTGACACCCACCACCGCGCCCTCTCCGACGACCGCGGCCACCTTCACCGCCACCGCAACGACGATCCCCTGTGATCGGGCGGGCCAGATCCTCGACATCACCTACCCCGACGGCTCCGACCTCGCCCCGGGGGCCGGGTTCGTCAAGACCTGGCGCATCCGCAACACCGGCTCGTGCACCTGGACCTCCGCGTACGCGCTCGTCTTCGATCACGGCGACTCGATGGGCTCACCGCCCTCGATCCAGTTGACGACGGGCACCGTCGCCCCGGGGCAAACGGTCGACGTCTCGGTGTCCCTCACGGCGCCGGCTGCCGCCGGCACGTATCGCGGCTACTATCGGCTGCGGAACAGTTCGGGCGTCATCTTTGGCACCGACCCCGGGGCCAACACGGCGTTCTGGGTGGAGATCGAGGTCGTCCCCGCGACCACGACGGTGAACCTCACGGCTCTGGCCGCCGAGAGCGGATACGTCCGGTCGGATGGTTCCGTCTCCTCGCCTCGAAATACGGGTGACACGCCGACCAACCTCGCTTCGCAGGCCTTCCAGTCGTTCGACATCTCCGGCATTCCGGCCGGATCGACGATCACCAGCGTCACGTTCAACCTGACCGGGTTCGACACCCTCGGCAATCCGTTCACGGACTTGGGATGTCTCTATATGTACCACCACGACTACGGAGCCCTCGACGCTGGAGACTTCGTGGCAGGCTCTCCTGCAGGCGCGCTCATCCGGATCTGCGAGGCCGGCGGCCTCGGCAGCGCGGTCGCTGATAACGACTTCATCGGCGCCCTGCAGAGCAAAGTGGGCTCCTCCCGCTTCCAGATTCGATTTCAGTTCGCCGACACAGCGGTGACCGCCGACGGTGAGGCCGATATGGTCCGTTTTCCCACCGTCGTCATGACGGTGAGGTACTACCACTAAACCGGACGCGGGCCCTCCACCTCGCCCCCTCCGGCAGCGGAGGGGGTTTTATTTCCCCTTTGCGCGCCCCTGACGAGGAGCACGCTGAAGGGAAGCCGCTCTTTCCGAGGTACAATGCCTCACGCGTCGCGATGAACGAGCCCAACCGCGCACTCCTCGCCGGAGTGGTTCTTCTTTCGCTCTTCGGAAGTGCTTGCGCCTCACCGGTGCCACCGGTGGGCGGCCTCGTCGCGGCCACGGCCATAGCCTCGGCCGCGGATTCGGCCGGGGCCTCGCCCGTCGCCGCACGAACAGCTTCGCCTTTGCCCCCCGCCACGGCGACGCCCATGCCGGAGGCCGACGCCGCCGAGACGCCGCCGTCAAGCCCGGGGGTGACGGCGGTCGTCCCCTGCGATGACCGGGCAGGCTTCATCGGCGATTTAACGATTCGCGACAACTCGGTGGTGCCGGCCGGCGAGTCCTTCGTCAAGATCTGGCGCCTGCAAAACGCGGGCACGTGCGATTGGACTCGAGAGTATTCCTTAGTCTTCCTCGGGGGTGAGCGGATGGGCGCGCCGGCCAGCCTTCCTCTGGCCACCGTGGTGCCTCAGGGTGCAACGATCGATCTGGCATTGGATCTGGTCGCGCCCCTTGAGCCGGGCACCTACCAGGGTTTCTGGAGGCTGAGCAACCCGGAGGGCCTTCTCTTCGGCATCGGGCCCAACGGCGCTGAGTCGTTCTGGGTGAAGATCGTTGTCGAAGCCCCTGCGGCAATCGCCACGAGCACGCCCTCTCCGACGGCCCGGCCCCTGGTGTATGCCATGGGGACATTCCAGCTCGCCCCGGGCGACGGCGCAGACCTCGACACGGGGGCCCTCCAGCCTCAGGAGGGCGTTGATCTTGTGCTGCGCGCGGCCGCCCTGGGCGCCCTTGAGCTCGCTCCTCGATCGGGCGCTCTTCTCAGCGCCGGAAATTCGCAGGGAATCAGCGATCCCGCCACATGCCTGACGACTTCGCTTTCGACCGAAGCTGTTCCCCTGACGGCGCTTGCTCCCGGCGTCTCCCTCTGCTATCGGACGGACGAGGGCCGCCCGGGGCTGCTCGTCGTGAACTCCCTGAATGAGAACCTGGATTTCAGCTACACGACCTGGACGCCTTAGCGACCTCCCCGGCCTGACGGAGGCGGAACATGGCTAAGAAACCGCGCCTCTACCTCATCGACGGCCACGCCCTTGCCTACCGCACCTATTTCGCCCTCACCCGGACCGCCGAGGCCTCTCGCTGGACGACGAAGTCGGGGGAGCCTACCGCCGGGACGTACGGCTTCACCTCGGTGCTCTTTCGTCTGATCGAAGAGGAGGCGCCGGAGTATCTGGCCGTCTCGTTCGACACGGGCCGCACCTTCCGCGACGACCTCTTTGCCGAATACAAGGCCACCCGCGACAAGATGCCCGATGACCTCCATCTCCAGATCGAGCGCATCCGCGAGGTGGTCGAAAGCTTCGGCATCCCGGTCCTCGAAGCCGAGGGCTTCGAGGCGGACGACGTCCTGGGGACGGTCGCCCACCAGGCGGCGGCGCAGGGCGCCCACGTCGTGATCGTCACGGGCGATCGAGACCTGTTGCAGCTCGCCGATGCCAACATCACGATTCAGCTTGCCGGCCAGAAGCTCTCCGAGGCGGTCGACTATGGGCCGAAGGAGGTCAGGGAGCGATTCGGCATCCGGCCCGATCAACTCGTCGACTTCAAGGCGCTCGTGGGAGACACGAGCGACAACATCCCGGGAGTGAAAGGAATCGGCGAGAAGACCGCCGTCGATCTGCTGGGCCGCTACGAAAGCCTCGAGAACATCCTCGAGCACCTCGAGGAGCTCCCGCCGCGCCAGCGCACGCTCCTCGAGGCCGGTCGCGAGAATGCCCTGATGAGCCGGACGCTGGCCGCGATCGTCACGGACGTCCCGCTCGATTTCCAACTGGAGCGCTGCCGCACGCGCGGCTACGATCGCGAGCGCGTTGTGGCTCTCTTCCGCCAACTTGAGTTTCGCTCCCTCCTCAGCCGCCTGCCCGGCGGCGAGCCCGAGAGAGGCCGCCAGATGGCGCTCTTCGTCGAGGCCGCACCGGTGGCCGCGGCGGGCAGTCCCCGCACGATCGTCGTCAACACCCCTGAGACGCTATCAGCCCTGGAACGCCAGCTGGCGGATGCGGCCCAGATTTCGCTCGACGTCGAGACGACCAGCACCGATGCGGCGCGCGCCGACCTGGTGGGCGTTTCCCTGGCCGTCGCGGAGGGCGAGGGCTTCTACGTCCCGGTCGGGCACTACCCCGAGGCGGCCGGGGAGCCTCAGCTCTCTTTGGCAACCGTCCTCGAGGCGCTGCGCCCTTCGCTCACCGACCCGGTAAAGCCCAAGATCGGGCACAACCTCAAGTACGACTTCACCGTGCTCGCCCGTTGCGGCCTCACCCTGGCGCCTCTGGCGTTCGACACGATGATCGCCGAGTGGCTCACGGATCCGGCTTCGCGCAACCTGGGATTGAAGAGCCTGGCCTGGGTTCGCCTCGGGGTGGAGATGACCGAGATCGAGAGCCTGATCGGAACCGGGCGCGGCCAGAAATCGATGGCCGAGGTCCCGATCGCCCACGTCGCCCCCTACGCCGCGGCCGATGCCGAAATTTGCCTGCGGTTGAAGCCTCTGCTCGAGAAGGAGCTCGGCGAGAAACGCCAGCTCCGGCTCTACCACGAGCTCGAGATGCCGCTCATCCCGGTGCTGGCCGAGATGGAGATGGCCGGCGTTTGCCTCGACCGTGAGTTCCTGGGAGCGATGTCGCGGGACCTGGCCTCCCGGTTGGAGGCGATTGAGGCCGAGATCTACCGCCAGGTGGGCCATTCGTTCAACATCAACTCCACTCAGCAGCTGGCGGCTGCCCTCTTCCAGGATCTCAAGCTCGCCCCGCCGGGCCGATCGAGGCGCACAACCGCGGGCAAATACTCGACCGCGGCCTCGGTGCTCGACGAGCTCCGCCACGCCCACCCGGTGGTGGACATGATTCTCGAACAGCGCGAGATCGCCAAGCTGAAGTCCACCTACAGCGACGCGCTCCCCCGTCAGGTGAATCCTGCCACCGGTCGCGTGCACACTTCCTACAACCAGACAGGCTCGGTCACCGGGCGCCTGGCCTCCTCCGAACCAAACCTGCAGAACATCCCGATCCGCAGCGAACTGGGACGCGAGATCCGGCGGGCATTCGTCGCCACTCCGGGACACGTCCTGCTCAGCGTGGACTATTCTCAGATCGAGCTCCGCATCGTCGCCCACATGGCCGAAGACCAGGCGATGATCCAGGCCTTCCTCGAGGATCAAGACATCCATGCTGCCACCGCCGCCGCCATCCGGGGGATCTTTCTCCGGGAAGTGACGTCGGACGTGCGGCGGCAGGCTAAGGCGGTGAACTTCGGACTGATCTATGGGATGAGCCCCTATGGGCTCTCTCGCTCCACGGACCTCACGCTGGCGGAGGCCGAAGAGTTCGTGCGCACTTATTTCGAGCGCTTCCCGGGAGTGAGGGCCTATCTGGAGCAGACTCGCCGCCTGGCCGC
This sequence comes from Anaerolineales bacterium, assembly GCA_035288185.1. Lineage (GTDB taxonomy): Bacteria > Chloroflexota > Anaerolineae > Anaerolineales > E44-bin32 > DATEAV01. The sequence continues at coordinate 22,108 of DATEAV010000122.1, forward strand.
CGATCAAGGGTATGTCGAGACACTTCTCGGCCGGCGGCGCTATTTCCCCCAGCTCGCGCGAGGGGCAGGCACGATTCCGGAAGCCCGATCTCGCGCCGAGCGCGAAGCCATCAATGCGCCTATCCAGGGAACCGCCGCCGACATCATCAAGCTGGCGATGATCCGGATCCCCTCGGCTCTACGCGAGGCCGGGCTGTCGGGCCAGATGCTCCTCCAGGTGCACGATGAGCTGGTGCTCGAATGCCCGAAGAAAGAGCTCGCAGAGGCCGCCCGCATCGTGCAAGACCTGATGCAAAGGGCCCAGCCACTCCGCGTTCCCCTGAAGACCGATGCCAAGGCCGGCCCCAACTGGGCGGAGATGAAGCCGGTGGGCTGAGGGGCTTGCCCCGCGGTTTCCTCCATCACAGCCCAGGCGCGCGCAGCCCGAGCCGGCCACGCCGGGGTGACTTCGCGCAGGGCGCGAGCAGGCGATCGTCATGTCGCTTCCATGGGCGACGTAGGGGTGGGCCAGGGAGACCTACCGCGAGGGTATGGGCGCGGGGCCAGGGGAGGAAGACGGAACCGGGCGAAGGCGCGGGTTGTCGGAGAAAGGTGCTGGGTCTTCGACGCGAACGCGCCGGTGGGCGCGCCACCCCAGCGACGGAAGCCAGCCTCAACGACGCCCTCGAGATCCAGCGACACCCACTGGCACTGCGCTCACTTGCACCGCACTTGCGTGCTGCCTGCACAGTGCCGCAGGCACACGTGTGCAAGTGCGGTGGGCGCGCACATCGTCCCGACCCAGCACCCACCTGCACCGCACCTGCAGTGCGCTGCAGGTGCAGGTGTGCGGTCTGGGCAGGTGTGTCCTTCGGGAGCGCCAGTGCAAGTGTGCCCCGAACCGCAGAGTTTGTGAATGGATCGCGCCGGCAGCGAGTGCCGGAAACACGCTCGCCCAATTGGAGCGGCGGCATGACTTCGTGCACTAGGCTCCGTCAACCTCACCCCCCTGCCCGCTCTCCGCTTGAGGTGCGCTTCACCGCGCGTCGCACCGAGGCGGAGAGGGGGAAAAGAGGTTCAAGGATGGTAGGGGGCGGCTGGGCCGCCCCCTACCATCCTTGAAATCCTCCCCCTTCCCCGGCGATGGCTTCAAGCACGGGCGCGCCCAGCACACGCCGGGGGAGGGGGCCAGGGGGCCGTCCCCCGCACCTGCGGTTCGGGGCAGGTGTCGCCCCGGCGGGCCGCATCGTCCCGATGTCCTTCGGGAGGGCTTCGCGGCCCGAACGGGGTAGGGGCCGTGTGCCAATGCTCTCTCCACAAGAGAGGCATCTCGAGGACGTACTCGGGAATTGATTCACAAGCTCGCAGGTGCGGGGCGCCGGACCCTCGCGGTGTGAAAATGAGAATGACCGCTCGGCCGGCCCGGGCGGCCGGCGAGACCGCCTGAGAGGTGCCGGAATACGAGTTATGCTATACTCGAACCCCGTTCAGGCACATGCTGGATGACAGGACGCCAAGACCTCTTCGACGAATCCATCCGGTTGGGCCATTCCGCCGCATGGGACCTGCACTGGGACCGGGCGATCGACTTCTATCGCAAGGCGCTCGCCGAGTTTCCCGAGCATCCCACGGCGCTGACCAGCCTGGGCCTGGCCTTGCTGGAGTTGGGGCAGCTCAAAGAGTCGTTGGCCGCCTATCATCGGGCCGCGAAGGCTTCCCCCACCGATCCGCTGCCTGTGGAGAAGTGCGCCGAGATCTTCGAGCGCCTGGGGCAGGTGAGAGAAGCGGTCGAGCAGCATGAGGCGGCCGCCGACCTCTACGTCCGGCGGCGGGACGCCGAAAAGGCGCTCGAAAACTGGAACCACATCGCCCGTCTGGTCCCCGGCAATCTTGCGGCGCGGTCGCGCCTGGCCCTGACACTCGAACGCATCGGCCGGCCCCGGGAGGCCGCTCGCGAATACCTGGCCGTCTCGGCGATCCTGCAGCAATCCGGCAAGGTCGACCCGGCTGTGGACTCCGCCCAACGCGCCCTGGCGCTCGTTCCGGGCGACCCCGAGGCCAGCAACGCGCTCAACCTCCTCCGGCGCGGCCGTCCCCTCCCTTCCCCCACGAGGCCCCGCGGCGCCACCGGCCCATTGCGGATGGCCCGGGTTCAGGAGTTCATCAAAGCGGAGACGCCTCCACCGGCCGAAGGTACGCGCGACGAGGAGGTGACCGACCCGGAGGTGGCCGCCCAGCGTGAGGCGCTGACCATTCTGGCCGGCCTGCTCTTCGAGGAGCCAAAGGGCGATGGAGGGGGCGGCGGGATGAGCATGACGGCCCTGACAAAGGGGAAGTCGAAGGGCGAAGACGCCCGAGGCCGCCCGCGGATGTATCTGTATCTCGGCCAGGCCATCGACCTGCAGACGCGGGGGCATAAGGCCCAGGCCGCCAAAGAGCTTCAGCACGCGATCGACGACGGTCTCGATCATCCGGCCGCCCACCTCAACCTCGGCCTGCTCAAGAAGGAACTCAAGGACTACGAGGGCGCTCGCAAGAGCCTGACCGCCGCCTCCGGCCACCCCGATCTTGCCCTGGGTGCCAATCTGGCTCTGGGCCGACTGGCCAAGATGAAGGGCGACATGCCGGAGGCCGCCCGCTGCTTGCTTCAGGCGCTACGCCACGCCGACGCGCTTTCGGCTGAGACCGGCGGATCGACTCAACTGGGCCAACTCTACGAGACCATCCTCACCTCCCAGACCGAGGGCGATCCCGAGGCTCTCAGCCGGATCGTCGAGAACACCCTGAGCTTCCTGAGCGGGCCGGGCTGGCTCTCCCGGCTGAAGAGGGCCCGCGAGCAGCTGGAAACCCAGCGGCCGGGGGCGGCCGTGCCGATCGCCGAGATGCTGGCCGTCCCGGGAACGGCTCGCGTGATCCAAGCCATGAGCCGCATCGACGACCTCCTCGCCACCGGCCACCCGATCTCCGCCATGGAGGAAGCCATGCTGGCCCTCCAGAACGCTCCCACGTATCTTCCGCTCCACCTGCGGATTGGGGAAATCCTGCTTACGACCGATCGCATCGAGCCCGGGCTGCAGAAACTCATCGCGGTGGCCGAGACCTACCGCATCCGCGGCGAAAGCCCGCAGGCCGCCGACATTTACGCCAAGATCCTTACCTATGCTCCGGTGAACATCCCCGCCCGGGCGCGATTGATCGAGCTCCTCAGCCAGCAAGACCGCACCGACGACGCTCTCCGGCAATACCTTGATCTGGCCGAGCTCTACCGTCAGATGGCAGAGATCGACATGGCGCGCCGGACTCTGGCCGACGCCCTGCGACTGGCTCAGCGCTCGACGATCGACCGCTCCTGGTCGCTCAAGATCCTTCACCAGATGGGCGATATCGATCTCTCTCGCCTGGACTGGCGCCGTGCGCTCCGCGTCTATGAGCAGATCCGCAGCATCGACGCCAACGACGACAAGGCACGCCATCTGGTGATCGATCTCAACCTTCGCCTGGGTCAGGAGGATCAGGCCGCCAAGGAGCTCGACAACTACCTGGAGCACCTCGTCCAGACCGGTCGGAGCAGTGATGCGCTGGCCAAGCTGGAGGAACTGGCCCGCGAGTATCCGGGCAAGCAAGCCCTGCATGCACGCCTGGCGGAGGCCTACCGTGCCGCCGGCCGCACCTCCGACGCCATCGCGCAGTATGACGCCCTCGGGGAAATCCAGCTCGACGCCGGCCGGGTGCAGGATGCCATCCGCACGATCCAAGCCATCGTCGACCTGAACCCACCCGATGTCGAGGGCTACCTCGATCTCCTACAGAACCTCAAGGCCGGTGCCTGACCGGCCCATCGCCGCGCCTGGTTTTCGGTCGTGAGCACCCTCATCGACGAGCTCGTCTTCTTCATCCAGCGGCTTGACTGGCTGAGCCTGCTCGACCTGGTTCTCGTCGCCGCGGTGTTCTACTTCGTACTCAGCCTGGTGCGAGGGACGCAGGCGGCGGTCTTGATGCGCGGGATGGTCTTGCTCATCCTGGTCATCACGCTGCTCACCACGCTCCTTCCTCTCCCCGCGTTCTCCTGGCTTCTTCGCACGGCGCTGCCCGCCCTGCTCGTGGCGATCCCGGTGATCTTCGCGCCGGAGATCCGGCGGGCCCTGGAGCGTCTCGGGCGAGCCGGCTTCTTGCGGAGCCTGGGTCAGGCCAGCACCCAGATCGAGCGCACGATTAACGCCATCTGCAGCGCCTCCGGGCGCCTCGCCGATCATCGGCACGGCGCCTTGATCGTCATCGAGCGCGAGAACCGGCTGGAGGAGTATCTCGACACCGGAGTCCGGCTCGACGCCCTTCTCACCTCCCAGCTGCTCCTGCAGATCTTCTATGTCAACACGCCGCTCCACGACGGCGCGGCGATCATCCGGGGCGACCGCATCGCCGCCGCCGCGTGCGTGCTTCCGCTCTCGGCCGGCGGCACGCTTTCGCGCTCCCCCGAGCGACAGATGGGCCTTCGCCATCGGGCGGCCCTCGGCATCAGCGAGGTGAGCGACGCCGTCGCCGTCATCGTCTCGGAGGAGAGCGGCGCAATTTCCGTCACTCACAACGGGCGCATGATCCGCCGCCTCGATCTCAACCGCCTGCGCAACATTCTGACGGCGTTCTACAGCCCCTCCACCGTCCGGCTCCTGCCGATGTGGCTCGAACGACTGCTGGCGGAGCGCCGACGGCCGACGGGCACGGATCAGAGCGACTAACGAGGCCTCATGGTCCGCTGGTTGAACGACAACTTCGGCTCCCTCCTGCTCGCCCTGGTTGCGTCCGCGTTGGTCTGGGCCTCGGCAGTCTCGGCGGCCGACCCGATCCAGGAGCAGGCGCTGCCCGACCGCATCCCGATCGTGATCACCGGCCTGGCGGAAGACCTCGTGCTCGTGGGCGAGCCGCCGGGGGAAGGCGCCGTTACGATTCGTGCCCCACGGTCGGTGTGGGAACGACTGACCGCCGGATCCATCCACCTCGAGGTCGATCTGAACGGGATGCCGGAAGCCGAAGGCTCTCCGTGTTCGTCCTCGGATATGCGAGTGTGGACCTGCCAGGTGCCGCTGGCCTGGCGGACCGACCTGGGGCCAGCCCGCGTGACGGAAATCGAGCCAGCCAGCCTGACCCTAACGCTGGAGCCCCTCGCCACCGACCGCGTTCCCGTGCAGGTCCGCACGCTCGGCACGCCCGCGGTGGGCTATCGGGTCCTCACTCCCGGGGCGGATCCGGACGAGGTGATCGTGAGCGGCCCGGCCTCCGCGGTCGACCGGGTGGCTCAGGCGCTGGCCGAGGTGAGCCTGAGCGGCCAGAGGCAAGCCGTAGATCAAATCGTGCAGCTTCTTCCGGTTGATCCCTCAGGGCAATCGGTCCCGGGCGTGAGGGTGGAGCCCGCCGAAGTGCGCGTGACGGCGCAGGTCGAGCAGTTGGGCGGGTATCGGGATGTGGCCGTGAAGGTGATCATTGAGGGGCAGGTCGAGCCCGGGTATTGGGTCACCAGCATCACGGTGTCCCCGCCTGTGATCACGGTCTATTCGGCCGACGCCGAAGCGGTGGTGGTGCTCCCGGGTTTCGTCGAGACCGAGCCGCTCGTCCTCACTGGCGCCAGCAGCAACCTCTCCCGCCGGCTGGCGCTCGATCTGCCTGCGGGCGTCTCGCCTGTAGGGGATCAGACCGTGCTGGTCGAGGTGGGGATCGCCGCGATCGAGAGCTCGCTGACGTTGACGCGCCAGCTGGAGACCCAGGGTCTGGGCGCCGGCTTGTATGCCGTGCCATCGCCCGACACAGTGAGCGTGATCATCTCCGGGCCCCTCCCGGTGCTCGAGCGCCTCACTCTGAGCGACGTCCGCGTGGTGCTGGATCTCCGGGATAGGGGCGTGGGCACGCACCAAGTGACCCCGGAAGTGATCCTACTGCCGAGCGGGCTGGTCGCCCAGGCGATTCTCCCGGCGACGATTGAGGTGAGCATCACACGCACCCCGCCTCCGACTCCCACGGCCCGACCGTAGCGCGCGAGCCCTTGCGGATCTCCATGTGCATCCTCTTGACGGCCACCTCCACCTCACCCCCTGCCCGGGCGTAGCCCCCGAGGCGAATAGACTGTGAGCGAATGTCGGGAGCTACTCATCAGAGACTTCGCGGTGGTCGGGGGGGTCACGCGACGCCCCCACCCCGTTCGGGCCGCGAGACCTCCCGATAGGACACCGGGACGGTGCGGCGGCCCGGACGGGGGGCGACACCAGCCCCGAACCGCACACCTGCACCTGCGGCGCACCGCAGGTGCAGTGCAGGTGGGTGCGGGGGACGGCCCCCGACCCCTTCGCGTGCATCCCGGAGCGCCACTTGCACCTGATGCACACCTGCCCTGCCGTCTCGCACCGGCGTGCCGCCGGGCTTCGCGGCACGAACGGTGGCGGGCGGTGCCAGGCAGTGCAGGTGAGCGCAGGGACCCCCGGCATTTGCTCGAATTCGCTGCCAATGAGGATCTGCCGGGGGAGAGGAGGTTACCTAAGGACACGTCCTTAGACCTTCGTCCGCCCCTCTCCGCTTTCGCGCGCTGGGCTAGAGAGTCGTGCCACGCGGAGAGGGGGGTAAGGTGGAATGGCTCAAAACGAGAAGAGAAGTGCAGTCTAGCGGTTCCGCTCGGAGATAGGCCCACGGCCTGGAAGGCGCGTGCGCTCGCCGCAGCCCGAGGTCCGGCGGGTGCTCATTCGGGCAGGCGCCGCGATGGCTAAGGCAGTCGTCGCGCTCGTCGGGCGGCCGAACGTCGGCAAATCGACCCTCTTCAACCGTTTGGCCGGTGAGCCGCTCGCGGTGGTCGCTGAGACGCCGGGGACGACGCGCGACCGCCTTGTGGCCGAGGCCGAATGGCGGGGCCTGCGGATCGATATCGTCGACACCGGGGGCATCGACCCGACCGGCTCGGGCAAGGGCGAGCCCCTTTCTCTCGATTCGGCGGACTACGTCCCCCAGATCCGCGCCCAGGCCGAGATGGCGGCGGCGGAGGCCGACGCCGTATTGTTTCTGGTCGACGGCGAGGCCGGCCTGACGCCTGCCGATCAGGAAGTCGCTGAGATCCTGCGCCGCGGCCAGGGGGAACGCGACGGCCGACCCTACCCTCCCCTCCTCGTGGTCGTCAACAAGTGCGACTCGCCCGAACGCCGCGCCCAGGCCGTGGAATTCTACGCGCTGGGCATGGGTGATCCGCTTCCGATCTCGGCGATCCACGGAACCGGCACCGGCGATCTCCTCGACCGCCTGGTCGAAGCTCTCGGGCCCCGCGGGCCGGCTCCGGAGGAGCCGGAGGCCACGGCCCGGATTGCCATCATCGGCCGGCCCAACGTGGGGAAGTCGAGCCTGCTAAACCGCCTGGTGGGTGAAGACCGCGCCATCGTCTCGCCGATCCCGGGCACCACCCGCGACGCCGTCGATACCCACCTGATCTACCATGGGACGCCAATCACGCTGATCGACACCGCCGGGATCCGCAGGCGTGGGCGGATCGAGCCCGGGGTGGAGAAGTACTCCGTCATCCGTGCCCTGCGGGCGCTGGAACGCTCAGATGTGGCCCTACTGATGATCGACGCCAGCCAGGGCGTTATTGCCCAAGACGCCCATGTGGCGGGGATGGCGCTCGACAAGATGAAGAGCGTCGTGGTCCTTGCGAACAAGTGGGATCTGGTTCCCAAGGACAGCCGCACCTTCGAGGACTTCACGGCACGCGTGCGCCAGGGGCTCCACTTCCTGGACTACGTACCCGTGCTCCTGATCTCAGCCAAGACGGGCCAGCGCGTGGGCCAGGTGTTGCCCACGGCTCTGCGAGTGCAGGAAGAACGCTTGCGGCGCGTGCCGACGAGCGAGCTCAACCGGCTGCTGCGCCGGGCGCTCGAAGCGCACGCTCCTCCGTCGCATTCAGGACGCCCTTTGAACGTGCTCTATGTCTCCCAGGTGCGCACCGACCCGCCAACCTTTCTCTTTCACGTCAACGACCCCGAACTGGTTCACTTCACCTACGCCCGCTACCTGGAGAACCAGATCCGGCGCGACTATGGCTTTTTGGGCACCCCGATCCGGCTCTCTTTCCGCCGACGCGCCCGCGCCTAGATGGCGGTAGGCCATGAGTCGGTCTTGTCAGCGCCTTGGGCAGGTCGTATAATCCCGGCCGTGACGGAAATTCACCCAGAACTTCCTGCGCCCCCGATGCGGGGCGCTTCCGCCTCAGGCAGAGCAGAGTTTAGCCTGTTGCGATGGCTTGGGGAATTGCTCCAAACCCTTGTGATCGCCGGGCTCCTGTTCGTGGGCGTGAGCCTGGCGACGGCGCGGGTCCGCGTCGAGGGCAACAGCATGGAGCCCGGGCTCCATGATGGCGACCTGGTCCTTGTGAATCGCCTCGCCTACCGAATGGGGGATCCCGAGCGTGGGGATGTGATCATCTTCTACTATCCTTACAACCCGGAGAAGAGGTATATCAAACGCATCATCGGGCTCCCGGGCGACACGGTCAGCATTCGAGACGGCCAGGTCTTTGTGAACGGCGCTGTGGTTGAGGAGCCCTACATCGCCGCCCCTCCGGACTACTCCGGTACATGGATCGTCGGCCCGGGCGAGGTTTTCGTCCTGGGTGATAACCGCAACAACTCGGAGGACTCGACCGATTGGGGGATGCTCCCCACGGAGGAGATCATCGGCAAGGCTGTGCTCGTCTACTGGCCGCCGCTGGACCTGGGGTGGATCCCTCACTACTCGCTTCTTGCGGAGGCGGCCGAGTGACCGAGGTCCTCCGGCCCATCTGACGCTCCCTGTGCTAGAATCATTCCAGAGCGACACGCGCGGGGGCCTGGTTCCTCCCTGGTCCGCGCGACCCCAATCATGGCACCTTGCGGTCGTGGCTCCGTTTCACTAGAACAAATGGTCGGATGTGCGACGACGGCGGCCGCTTCGGAGGGTGCCGTACGAGGCCGGCTGCACTCCGTGGCCCAGGCCATGCCGGCGGCCGTCCGAATGCCTCGGGGAGCAAGCTCAGGGGCCGGGATCTTGTGGCAGGCGGCAGGCGCCACAGCAGAGAGGTGCTGGCCGGCCTGGGGGTATTGAGTTTATGGAAAACGATCCAGTCTATCCTTGCCCGGAATGCCAGCTGGGTGTTCTCCGCCAGCAACGAGTGGCCTATCTCACCAAGCAGGGAGGGCAGATTGTGAATATGCCCGATTTTCCTGCCTGGGTGTGC
>DATEAV010000123.1:0-3186 GCA_035288185.1 Anaerolineales bacterium
TACTCACCGCTGGCGATCGGTGGGCATGTCGACCATCGCCTGACGCGGTCGGCCGCAGAGCGGATGGGCCGGCCCCTTTGCTACTACCGCGATTTCCCCTTCGCCTCCCAGGCCGGGATGGGGCCGTCCGAGTTCCCTCCGCCTTCCGGCCGGGAGACCGTCCTGCCGCTCAGCGCAGAGGAAATCCAGGCCTGGGCGGCCGCCGTGGCTGAGTACCAATCCCAGCTCTCCACCTTCTGGCCCGACATCTACGCGCTCTACCAGGAGATCCGCACCTTCCACGACCTGGCAAGCGGGGTCGTCCTGATCACCCCGAACGACGCGCAACGGGAGGCCCCTTAGCACGGCGCTCGCCCCGCGCCCCGGGGTACCCGCGGTCATGCTTTACAGCCCAGGTAAGCTATGCTAAGATGAATTGAACGGGTCGCACTTGGGCTGAGAGTCATCTCTCAGTTCTTTTTGTCTTTACGTCCGTGGTGCAATAGGATCGTCGTCCGATCCGGAACGAGAGGGGTAGCGATGGCGCAGACAGCAGTATATGTCACGGCAGAAGGGCTCAAGAAGCTCGAGGAGGAGCTGGAACTGCTGCGAACGGTGAAGCGGCAGGAGGTGGCCCAGCGTCTTCACGAGGCGATGGAGGATGGCGAGCTGATCGAGAACGCCGAGTATGAGGCCGCTAAGAACGAGCAGGCCTTCGTCGAAGGGCGCATCCTCGAGCTGGAGCACATGCTGGCCGTCGCCAAGGTGATCGAACAGGGCGGTCCGAGCGATGTTGTTCGGATCGGAAGCACCGTCGTCGTTCAAGAAGACGGCCTGAAACCGGAGGAATACAAGATCGTCGGCGCGGCCGAGGCCAACCCCAAGGAAGGGCTGATCTCCAATGAGTCGCCGCTGGGGAAGTCGCTTCTCGATCACCGGGCGGGGGAAGAGGTGGAGGTGAAGGCGCCGGCCGGCACGCTGCGCTTCCGGGTCGTCAAGGTGAAGTAACTCGGGGTGACCTCGCTCGCCCCGCGCGGTTGCGGCTGCGCGGGGCTTTTTTCATGTACACTACCCAGGCCCTGAGCCTGAGAGCCGGAGAATGAATCGCAGCCAGAACGGAGCATGGCCTTCCAGTTGCAGACCTTTTGGCCTCACCCCGTTCGGGCCGCGAGACCTCCCGATAGGACACACCTGCCCTACGGGCACGGGCACTGAGTGCCCAGACCGCAGGTGCTGGGCCGGGACGGTGCGGCGGCCCGGACGGGGGGCGACACCCACTGGCACTGCGCTGGCGCGCAGCGCCAGTGCAAGTGTGCCCCGAACCGCACACCTGCAGGTGGGTGCGGGGGACGGCCCCCCTGTCCCCCCTTCGCGCAGCGCCCCTTTGGGGCTCCGCCTTGCAGGCGTTTTCTGCAAGTTGCACCGGGGCGGAGATGGGGTATAGGAATCCTCCCCCTCCCCCGGCATGGGCCCGACGGATTGTTGATTCGAGCGGCTGCCGGGGGTCCCTTCGCTCACCTGCACTCCCTGGCACCGCCCGCCAGGGCAGGTGTGCATGCAGGTGCAAGTGGCGCTCAGGGATGCAGGCGAAGGGGGTCGGGGGGAGGGGGCCATGGAAACGCGCACTCGTCATAGAGAACGGGTTGTAGGAACGCGCGGAGAATGGCCTACACGCCCAGACATGGAAAAACGCGCCAAGGACCCGAGCATGACTCAATTGACGGAACTGGAACTCATCCGCAGCCAGAAAGCGGAGCGGCTTCGCGAAGCCGGCATCGATCCCTACCCGCCTCGCTCGGCCCGCACGCACACGACGGCCGACGCCGTGCGCGCCTTTGAGGCCGCCTCGCCCGAGGATGTCATCGAGGCGACCGTCGTCGGACGGCTTCGCTCGATCCGGCGGATGGGCAAAGCGGTCTTCGCCCATCTAGAGGACTCCTCGGGCCAGCTCCAGCTCTTCCTCAGGACGGATGAGCTCGGCCCCGAGCGGATCGAGATCTTCAACGACCTGTTCGATCTGGGCGATTTCGTCCAGGCCCGCGGCGCCCTCTTCCGCACCCGCGCCGGCGAGGCCTCTCTGCGCGTCGAAGCCTTCACCATGCTGGCCAAGGCCATCGCGCCTCTCCCGGCCGTCAAGGCGGAGGTCGTCGAGGGGAAGCGGATCGTCCACTCCCCGTTCGCCAACCCCGAGGCGCGCTACCGCGAGCGCTACGCCGATCTGGCCGTGAACGCCGACGTGCGGGAGATCTTCCGCAAACGAACGGCCGTCGTGCGCGCCCTGCAGCGGTTTCTGGACGGCCGGGGTTTCATCGAGGTGGAGACGCCGATCCTTCAGCCCATCTACGGCGGGGCGGCCGCTCAACCCTTCATCACGCATCACAACCAGCTCCATCAGGATCTCTATCTGCGCATCTCCTTCGAGCTCTACCTCAAGCGCCTGCTGGTCGGCGGCCTGGAACGCGTCTACGAGATCGGGCGCGACTTCCGCAACGAGGGCATTTCCTACAAGAACAACCCCGAGTTTACGATGCTCGAGTTCTATATGGCCTACGCCGACTACCGCGACGTGATGGCCCTCACCGAGGAAATGGTGGCCGCCGTCGCCGCCGAGGTGAACGGCTCGAGCAAGATCCTCTACCAGGGGAAGGAGGTCGACCTGGCCCCACCGTGGGCCCGGCTCGATTTGCGCGGCGTGATCCGCGAAAGATCGGGCATCGACGTCGCCGAATATCCGACGGCGGACGCGCTGCGGGAGGCGATGGTGAGAAACGGCCATGACCCCGCATCCGGCACGCCGCGAGGCAAGCTCGTCGAGTCGCTCCTGGCTCACTACGTCGAGCCCTCGCTCATCCAGCCGGCGTTCGTCTGCGACTACCCGCGCGATATCTCGCCGCTGGCCAAGAGCAAGCCCGACGATCCGGCGACGGTCGAGCGCTTCGAAGCCTATCTTCTGGGCATGGAGATCTGCAACGCCTTCACCGAGCTCAACGATCCCGCCGATCAGGAGGCGCGCTTCCTCGAGCTGCGCCGCCTCTACCAGGCCGGCGACGAGGAGCGCCACCCGCTCGACGAAGACTACTTGCGGGCCATGCGTTACGGCATGCCTCCCTGCGGGGGATTCGGCATGGGCGTCGACCGGCTGACGATGATCCTCACCGGCCAGTCGACGATTCGAGAAGTGATTCTCTTCCCGCTCTTGAGGGAGAA
>DATEAV010000124.1:0-5121 GCA_035288185.1 Anaerolineales bacterium
ACTATTCCCGCATCGACCGACCAGGACCCTTCTCTTGTGCGGGCGCGCCCCAATGGCCCCCACCCCTGACCCCTCCCCCGGCAGTTGCTCCCATTGCCTGGGCGATGAGGATCTGCCGGGGGAGGGGAGGTTACCTAAGGACGCGTCCTTAGACCTTCATCCCCCTCTCCGCTTTCGCGGAAACGCGTGGGGAATCGTCACAAGCGGAGAGGGGGGCAGGGGGGTGAGGCCGAAAGGTACAAGGCATGAAGGGCACTGCATCAGTGCAATTCGATGCAAGGGATGCTTGCGCATGTGCTACTCCGATTCATTCACAAGCTCAAAACGGGGAGGGGGCGACTCAGCCGCCGTTGCGGGCGCGGTGGACGACGATCACGCCGGCCACCACCGCTGCGCCGCCAATCAGCTGCGTCGGGGTGAGCATCTCTCCCAGGAACGGGATCGCCAGGAGCCCGGAGATCACGGGCTGGCTCACCATCGTCGGTGAAACGATCGAAGCCGGCAGGTGGCCGAGGGCATAGGCCACTGCCAGGTAGCCGATCACCTGCGTCACCAGCGCCAGGCCGAGGAAGGCAAGGTAGGTGCTGGGTGGGTAGCCGGTGAGAGGCATTCCGAGAGCCAGGCTGACGACGAGGAGGACGGCGGTGGAGGCCGTGCCGGCCATCCAGACGTACGGCAGGGCAGGGAGATGCTGGCGGCCGCGCTGCGTGATGAGGTAGTAGGCGGCGTAGAAGAGGCTCGCGCCGAGGGCAAGAAGATCGCCCCAGCCGAGGTTGGCGTGACGGAGGAAGTCGACTCCGGCGATGAAGGCCGCCCCGAGGAGCGTGAGCGCGAGCCCGCCCCAGAACAGTGGCCGAAGGTGTTCGCGGAAGAGTAGCCACGCGCCCAGCGCCACCCAGAGTGGAGCGGTGTTGGCGAAGAGCGTGGCGTTGGCCACGGTCGTGAGGTTCACCGCCGTGTTCCACAGCGAGAGGTCGATGGCAAGGGCCAGGCCTGCCAGAAGCGCGAGGCGCTTGCCGGGTGCGGGCCACCGGCGTCCGTTGCGCGCGTTCCTGCTCCGCAGCGCAAACGGCGCCAGCACCAGGCTCGCCAACCCCATGCGGTAGAACCCCGTCACCGGGCCGGGCGCAGCCGCCCAACGCACGAGCAGCGCCGAGACGCCGAGGGCGAGCGCGCCGACGGCCAGGGCGCCATAAGCGAGAGCGTGTGATTTGGGACGCTCGAGCGCGAGGGAGGGTTGCTCCTGGGCCGAGGCTTCAGTGAGTGTGTCGGCCACGAACGAGTCGGCTCACCAGGGTATACCCGAGAAGCGCGAGGTAAAGAAAGAAGGAGAGAATATCGAGGACTGCGAAGAACAACGCCGCACTCACCGACGCCGGAGCCATCACGAGCCTCCTCACCGCCAGATCCACCTCCTTCATTTTAACACAGACTCGCGCCCAGGGCGCCGATGCGGCTATGTTAGAATGGCGTCCATCGCCCGTGTCTCGGGGGCGCACCCGCGCGTTTCCCGCGCCTTCAGCCATGACCTATGAACCCGCGCCCCCTCTCCTCACCCTTGCCTCGGCTTCGCCTCGGCGCCGCGAGTTGCTCTCGCTGGGCGGCTGGACCTTTGCCCTGGAGCCGGCCTCGGTCGACGAGCGGCCGGAGCCGGGAGAAACCGCCGAAGCGATGGCCGTGAGGCTCGCCCTGGCCAAGGCGCGGGCGGCAGCGGGAGGGCCGGGGCGCTTGGCGCTCGGGGCCGACACCGTCGTCGAGCACCGCGGCGAGGTTCTCGGCAAGCCCGGCGATGCGAGCGAGGCGCAGGCGATGCTGGAGCGACTGGCGGGCGAGCGCCACCGCGTCGTGACCGCGCTGGCAATCCTCGGCCCCGACAGGGCCAGGCCCGCGATCGAGGTCTGTGTTACAGATGTGCCGATGCGTGGCTACACGGCGGCCGAGGCCGCGGCCTACGTCGCCGGCGGCTCATCGCTGGACAAGGCCGGCGCCTACGGCATTCAGGACGACGGCTTCCAGCCCGTGGACGTCGGGCGGCTGCACGGGTGCTTTGCCAACGTGATGGGCCTGCCGCTCTGCCACCTGGCCCGGGCGATGCGGCGGTTGGGTCACCCGGCCCCCGCCGACGTGCCGGCCGCCTGCCGCGCCCACACGGGCTACGACTGCCCGGTGTACGAATCGATCCTGAGGGAGACCGCGTGAGACGATCCCTGTTGCTCCTGGTGGCCGTGCTTCTGGCGGGCTGCACGCTCTTCGGCTCGAACGGGCCCGAGGCCGTCCCCACACTGCCCGACCCGATGTCGACCACGTTTTCACCGCCGGAGCCGGAGGCGGCCGCCAGCGCCTTCCTGGATGCCTGGAGGGAGTGGCGCTACGAAGACATGTATGCCCTGCTCAGCCCGCTGACGCAGGACTCGATCTCTCTCGAGGACTTCACCGCCGTTTACCTGGATGTGCGCGCCTCCGCCGCTCTCTCCGACGTCGACTACGAGATCGTCTCCTCCCTGATCAACCCGCGCGCCGCCCAGGTGGCGTATCGAGTCATCTTCCACAGCGCCGTCGTCGGCGACGTTTTCAGTGAGACGACAATGGATCTCACCCTGATCGATGGCCGCTGGCGCGTCGCCTGGACCGAGGGCACGATCCTGCGGGAGCTGGCCGGCGGCAACCGGCTCTACCTCGACCACGAGACCCTCACCCGCGCCAACGTCTACGACCGCAACGGTCTGGCCCTCGCCGCCGAGACCGACGCCGTCGCCATCTGGATCGTTCCCGGATTGATCGGCGACGCCGAGGCCGAAGACGCGATGCTGAGCACTCTCGGCCGGCTCTTCGACCGCCGGCCTGAGGCGATCGCCGAGTCGTACGAGGGGGCGGGGGCGGATTGGATGATCCCGGTCGGCGAGGCCTCGCTCGAGGATTTCCAGCGCGTCGAGGCCACGCTCACCGCCGTGGGCGGCGTGCAATGGCGCGTCTATTCCACGCGCTACTATTCCGGCGGGGGCTACGCCCCTCACGCCGTTGGCTACGTGGCGCAGATTCGCGAGGAGAGTCTGCTCGACTACCAGGCGCGGGGCTACGAGGGCGATGAGTTCGTCGGGCAGACCGGCCTGGAGCTGATCTACGAAGAGGTGCTGCGCGGCCGGCCGGGCGGCACACTCTACGTGATGAATCCGGACGGGGAGATCGTGGGCGCGCCGCTGGGCTCGCGCGATCCCGAGCCGCCTCAGGCCGTCTACACCACATTAGACCGCAACTTGCAGCGCTACGCCCAACAGGCCATTGCCGGATTCAGCGGCGCCATTGTCGTGCTCGAGCGCGATACCGGCGCCGTTCTGGCAATGGTCTCTTCGCCCGGCTTCGACGCCAATCTCTTCGACACCCAGGTGCCCTACTGGCAGGCCGGCCTGGGCGACGTCTACGGCGATGCGGCCCAACCCCTGGTCGACCGCGCCACCGACGGCCTCTATCCGCTCGGCTCGGTGTTCAAGATCGTTACCATGTCGGCGGCGCTCGAATCGGGGTTCTACACGCCCGAAACTCTCTACAACTGCAACGGCGAGTTCACCGAGCTGGGCGGTATTACGCTTTACGACTGGACCGTTGCGGATGAGCTCCCGCCTCACGGAACGCTGACCCTGCTGCAAGGCCTGGAGCGCTCGTGCAATCCGTACTTCTGGCACATCGGCCTCGACCTGTACAATCGCGGCCTGACGACCGCTCTCCCCGACATGGCCGACGCCTTCGGACTCGGCCAGGTGACTGGGATCGAGATCGGCGATTCGGCGGGCCTCGTGCCCGACCCGGAGTGGAAGCAGGAAAACGTCGGCGAGGCCTGGGCCCCCGGCGACGCCGTGCAGCTCGCCATTGGCCAGGCTTCGCTCAATATCACGCCGCTCCAGGTGGCGCGCTTCGTGGCCGCGGTGGGGAACGGTGGAACGCTCTACCGGCCGCAACTTGTGTTCCGGATCGAGCCTGCCGTCGGCGAACCGAGCCACCTCTTCGAGCCGGACGCCCAGGGCACGCTGCCCGTCAGCCCGGAAAACCTCACCGCCGTCCAGCAGGCGATGACGCAGGTGGTGCGTTCGACGCATGGGACGGCCTATCGCCGGTTCCTCGGCCTGGGGATCAACATCGCCGGGAAGACGGGCACGGCGACGACCGCACCGGGCGCCGAGCCGCACGCCTGGTTCGCCGGGTACACATTCGAGGGACGCGAAGATCTCCCCGATATCGCCATCGTCGTCATTGTGGAAAACCAGGGCGAGGGCGCTGAATTTGCGGCGCCCATGTTCCGCCGCGTCGTTGAGTCCTACTTCTTCGGCCAACCGCGCTCGCTCTACCCGTGGGAAGCGCAAATCGGGCTGCCGCGGACGGCGACCCCCACTCCCGAGCTTGGCGCCCCCGAAGAGGCGGCCACCCCCGAGCCGTGAGAGGCTGTGAACTACGTTCCGAGCGGATCCTTCGAATCCCTGCCCTTGGGTAGAGCAGCCGTGTTTGACCCCCACCCCCTTCCCCCTCCCCCGGCAGTCGCTCGACTAGGATTACCGATGGTCGTCTGCCGGGGGAGGGGAGGTTAGCCAAGGAGGCAGGGGGCGGCGGAGCCGCCCCCTGCCTCCTTGGAGCTCCAGCCCCTCTCTCCGGTTTCGGCCAATGCTAGGGACGGCGTGGCACGCGGAGAGGGGGGCTGGAGGGTGAGGTGGAAAGGTATGAGCAGAGAAGGCGACGGCACACCTGCAGTTCGACGGGAGTGATGTCTGCACAAGTCTGCGCGGGATTCATTCACAGCCTCTGAGAATGACGTGCCTCCCGAAGAGACCCTTTCCGGCCTGATCACGCGCGCCCAGTCCGGCTTTTTCAGCGTACAGACGGAGCGCGGCTCGGTGGTCTGTCAGCTGCGGGGCCGGCTCAAGCGCCCCCGGCGCCAGACCGACCTGGCGGCCGCCGGCGACCGGGTCCGAGTGCGCCTGCTCGAAGACGGCTCGGTGATGATCGAGGCCGTGGAGCCGCGCCAGCGTGTGCTCTCCCGCCGGGCGCCGACGGCCCGCGGCCGGGTGGAGCAGGTGATCGTGGCCAACCCCGATCAGGCCGCCTTTGTCTTTTCCTGCGCCGATCCGCCTCCCA
>DATEAV010000125.1:0-6529 GCA_035288185.1 Anaerolineales bacterium
GCCAGTTGGTACCGTCCATCCGAATGCCCTGGAGGCGCTGCGAGAGATCGGGATTGAGCACAACGGGCGCTCCAAGGACGTGGCGGAATACCGAGGGGCTGCTTTCGACCTCGTCGTCACGGTGTGCGACGACGCGGCCGAGGAGTGCCCGCTCTGGCTCGGCTCGGGTCATCGGGTTCACCTGGGGCTGCCGGATCCAGCCAAAGCGCAGGGCTCGGATGCGGAGGTCGCAGCCGTCTTTCGCAGAGTCCGTGACGACATTCTCGCCAAGGTGCCAGCGCTGCTGCGGCAGTCTCTCCGATCATAGTTGTTGGGGGCCAAAGAGGCGTGTCGCCTGACGGGGGCATCAGCCAGGCCCCGCCAGGGGTGCCGCCGAGCGCTCTAGGCAAGGTGTCGCTGACCAGAGATCACCGAAGGACGCTTGACCCCGTCGGGCCTTTGCCCCAGAATGTTCGGACCGCGCCAACCTCACGGGGAGGAACTCCATGAGAACAGTCGTCATCGGCTCGGGCATGTCCGGGCTCACCGCCGCGGCCTACCTGGCGCAGGATGGAGATGCGGTGAGCGTCTTCGAGCAATACCCCGAGATCGGCGGCGTCACTGCAACGATCCGCAAGGGCGGATTTGGGTGGGACCTGGGCCCGCTGCTCCTCGACGGCTTCGGCGAAGGCGAGGCGGCCACGCTGATCCTTCGCGAGCTTGGCGTGGATCAGATGGTTCGCCGCGTCCGCGAAGATCGCGCCGTCTCGTTTCCCGATTTCACCCTGCGGCGTCCCGGAGCATACGCCGGACCGTACTGGAGGCGCGAGACACTCAAGACGCTATTCCCCCGCGAACGGGACGGCCTGGATCGTTACTACCGGCTCTACGACCGGGTGATGGATCTACTGGCGCTCTCCCGCAGGGCTGAGGCGGCAAGAGGGCTGGCCGCCATGCTGCTCAAGATCCGGATGGCTGTGCTCTTCCAGCCCATTCGCCACATGCAGTCCTGGTCGGCGGAGAAGGTGTTGGATCAATTCTTCACGGGCCGCGAGCTCAAGGCACTCTTCAGCGGTATCCTTGCCGATTTCGTCGTTCGGCCCTCCGAGTTCCTCGGCCTGGGTATCCCGGCCGTGAACGTCGAGACCGCCTTCGACAAACGGATCCCGGCTCGGGTGAGCTCGGCGGGCCCGCGCCCGGTGTACCACTACGTTCAGGGAGGCTGCTCGACGCTGGTCGAGGCCGTGGCATCGGCGATTCGCCGTAGAGGAGGGTCGATCCATCCTGGAACCCGGGTGCGGCGAATCCTGGTCGAAGACGGGAGAGTGCGCGGCCTGGCTGTTGGAGACGGAGGTGTCGTCGAGGCCGAGCGGGTGATCGCCAGCGGCGGAGCGCGCGAGACTCTCCTGGGGCTGGTCGGCCGGGGACCCCTGCCGCCCGAGTTGGCTGCGGACGTCGAAAACGTCCCCCGGATGATATCCGTCCTGATGATCCACCTGGGTATCGACTTCGACCCCCGGCCACACCAGCCGGAGGCCCTGTGCTACTACTCCCGGACCTATGACATCGAGGGCGGCGTGAGACGCTGCCAGTCCGGCGAGTTTCATGAGGGCAGGGAGGGTTTCCTCATCTACATCCCTTCTCTGCACTCCCCGGAGCTGGCCCCGGCCGGTATGCACGCCGTCACCGTCTATACGATTGCGCCGGATCGCCTCCACCACGGGAACTGGGCGGAGAGAAGAGAAGAACTCGCCGACCGGCTCCTGGCCGAGGCCGAGAGCGTGATTCCCGGGCTCCGGGAGAGGGCACGGACGACAGTCGTCCTCACACCGGATGACTTCCGCGCTCGTACGCTGCAAGACCGTCACAGCTTCGGCGGCCGCGCCCCTGTGATGGGGAAACCGCTGATCCCGCATCACACCCCGATTCAGGGCTTGTGGTTCGTAGGCGCTCAGAGTGAGAGCGGGGGCGGTGTGGCAACAGTCATGGCAGGATCGCGCAAGGCCGTGGCCATGATGCGAGCCGTGGGCCGTTGATCGCGCGGCGTGCCGAGGAAAGCGGGCCTTGACCCGCTCCGCGACGCCTCGCACCCTCCATCGTCGAGGAACAGACATGAACCCCATCGAGCGACTCAGCGCGCGCACGAAGATCCTGTACGGCGTGGCGGATTGCGGGATCGCCATGCTCACCGCCTCGCTTCAGTTCTTCCTGCTGTTCTTCTACACCGACGTCCTGGCGATCGACCCTGGGTTGGCGGGGACGGCTCTGCTGGTGGGCAAGCTCACCTGGGACGCGCTCAACGATCCCATCTTCGGCTACCTCTCCGATCGGACCCGCTCCCGCTGGGGCCGCCGCAAACCCTACATGCTGGCGGGAGCCATTCCCCTGGGCCTGGCCGCCTGGCTTCTCTACTCAATCCCCGCCGGCCTCAGCGGCGCGGCGGCCTTCCTCGCTATTCTGGCGACCTTTCTGCTTTTCGACACCCTGCACACACTGGTGAGCGTCCCCTACTACGCGCTCACGCCGGAGATGACCCACGACTACGATGAACGGACGAGCCTCACGGCGACTCGCATGGCATTCAGTGTTGTGGGCTACATCCTGGGCGCGGCCGGAACGACGGCGATCGCCGGGCTGCTCCAGTCGACGCTGGGCTGGACGGAAAGAGCGGGCTACAGCGGGATGGGTGCGGTCTTTGGCGTGATCGCGGCCGTGACCGTTCTCACGACGGCGCTCAACGTGCGCGAGCGCGCCGCCGGCGAGGCGAAGCCATCTCGCCTCCCGCCTCTCTCGGCGGTTACTTCCACATTCCGCAACCGCCCATTCATGATCCTGGTCGCGGCTTTCTTCATCAGCAGCTTCAGCTTCACCCTGATGACCAGCCTCCTGCCGTTCTACCTGACCTATCAACTCGACATGGAAGCCCAGGTGCCCCTCGTCCTCCTGGTGATGCTCGGGACGATCGGGCTCTTCCTCTACCCCTGGAAACGAATCTCGGATCGAATCAACAAAGGCCCCGCATACGCCCTGGGCCTGGCCATCGCCTGCATGGCCGTGATCGCCACGTTCTCTTTCGCCTATGGTCCTACGCCTCTGGTCTACCTGGCGGCGTTTGTCGCCGGGCTGGGGTTCTCGGGGCAGTGGGTGTTTCCCTGGGGCATGCTGCCCGATGTCATCGAGCATGACGAGATAGTGACCGGGGAGAGGCGAGAGGGGATCTACTACGGCGTGTGGGCCTTCATCACGAAGTTCACGGGCGCGCTGGGGATCGCCGTCAGCGGCTGGGCGCTCGAACTCTTTGGATATGTGCCCAACGTCATGCAGTCGGAGCAAGCGCGGCTGGGGATTCGCCTCTTCTTCGGCCCTGTCCCGGCGATCGCCATCCTGCTCAGCCTCCCGCTCCTGATCTGGTATCCGATCACCCGGGCTTCCCATCGTAGGCTGCGGGAGGAGCTCGCCGCCAGAGCGAGTGCGCCGGCGGCGCCCTGAGGTCCGTTGACTTAGCTCGCTCAGGGCGACATGGTGGGCATTGTCATTCTGAGAGGCTGTGAATGAATCGGACGAGGACATGCGCCATCATTCCTCGCATCTGCTTGGATTGATGCAGTGCCCTTCATGTCTTGTGGCTTTCCGCCTCACCCCCTACCCCCTCTCCGCTCACGCGCAGCGCGGTGACAGGGCGTCTTGAGCGGAGAGGGGGTGTGAGGTCCAAGGAGGAAGGGGGGCGGCAAAGCCGCCCCCCTTCCTCCTTGGTTAACCTCCCCTCCCCCGGCAGATCCTCACCAGATTGGTGATAGGAGCGGCTGCCGGGGGAGGGGCGAGGGGTGGGGGTAGTGGAGGACAGCTAAGCCGCCGAGAAGGGCACCACTCGCTCGATCCGCGAATAGTTCACATAGGTCTGAGAGGGCGCGGCAACGGCGCGAGGTGAACTCTGTTTCGAGTTACAGCCTCGTCAGGCTACTAGTTCCCCCCGAACGAAGGCGGCAGCGCGGGGGTCGCGTGGGCTAGCGAAGAACTGCGCCGCTCCGGCGACCTCGATCAGCCTTCCTTCATGGAGCATCGCCACACGATCCGCCAGCCGACGCGCCTGGAAGACATTGTGGGTAACGACGATCAGCGTGCAACGGCGCTCCGTCCGCAATTCCTGGATCAGACCCTCCACCAACCCCATGTTGTAGGGATCCAGATTGGCGGTCGGCTCGTCCAGGAGCAGGACCTCCGGCTCCAGCGCCAACGCCCGCGCCAGGGCGACCCGCTGCGCCTCACCCCCCGAGAGGTTGGCGGCGGGCGCGCGCTCAAGATCGTGCAGCGCCAGGCGCTCCACAAGCTTGCGGGTGAGCAAGAGGGTTTCTCGCCGGCGCAGGCGCAGCCCGTAGGCGATGTTCTCGAACACCGAGCGGTTCAGAAGGGCGGGCCGCTGAAATACGGTGGTCACTCCGCGCCGGAGGTCGAGCGGCGCGGGATAGGGAACGAGCCGGCCGTGGAATCGAATCTCGCCGCGATCGGGCGGTTCGAGGAAGTTGAGCAGACGCAGCAGAGTGGACTTGCCCGCCCCGTTTGGCCCGACGATCACGAGCGCCTCATGCTCCGAGATTGTGAGACGATCGACCGAAAGCACAGCCCGGTCGCCGTAGGCGACCTCGATGGCTCGCAGATCGAACAGGGGCTCGCTCATCGGCCCGGCCAATAGGGGGGCCGATGCTGAAGACGCATCAGGACTACGTTCACCACAAAGGCCATGGAAAGCAGCAGGCCCCCGAGGACCAAAGCGAACTCAAACTCGCCCATCCGCGTTTCCAACACGATGGCTGTGCTCAGCACACGGGTCTGACCTTCGATGTTGCCGCCGACCAACATCGCCGCCCCGACCTCGGAGATGATTCCGCCGAAACCGGCAACGATCGCGGCCACGACGCCGGCACGCGCCTCAAAGAGCAGAGTGAGGATCTCCTGGCTCCGGTCGGCTCCAAGGGCGCGTATCTGCAGCCGGAGCTGAGGGTCGACGGCCTCCAGGCCGGTCATCGTCAGCCCGATCACCAGGGGCAGGGCGATGATGGTTTGAGCGATCATCATTGCCGGAGGTGTGAAGAGCCAGCCGAGGGATCCGAGGGGGCCGCTGCGCGAGAGCAGCAGGTAGACCACCAGCCCCACCACGACGGGAGGGAGGCCCATGCCGGTGTAGACCAGCGCCACGATGAAGCGCCGTCCCGGGAATCGCGTAAACGCCAGGAGCGAGCCCAGAGGGATCCCCAGGATCGAGCCGGCCAGCAGCGCGGTGCCGGTCACGCGGATGGTCAGGCCGACGATCTCCCACAGAGCGGATCCGTTCGCTGGCCACTCCATCGCCGAGCTAGCCTCCGTCGCCGCGGCTGCGGGACTACGGGTGGGCCTGACGATAGGCCTCGGAGTCGGGGTAGAAGAGCGGCTGGCCGAAGACCTCGACGCCGTAGGTCCCGATCTTCTCTTGGGTCTCGAGCGACGTCAGCCACTCGACGAACTGCCGGGCGAGATCGGCCTGGATACCTTCATGCAAGGCGGGGTTCACTGGAATCACTCCGTACGAGTTGTGGAGCACCGGGTCGGGGTTCTCGGCGATTGAATCCCCGCCGAAGAGGGTGACCAGGCCCGGCAGGTTGTCGCGCTGGAAGAGATAGGTTCCGCGATCTGCAAGAGCGTAGGCCCCGCGCTCGCCTGCAAACTGGAGGGTCTCCCCCATGCCCTGGCCCAGCGAGAAATACCAGCCCTGATCGGGATCCGGCTCGATCGCGGCGAGCTGCCAGATGACCTGCTCCTTGGTGTGGGTTCCCGAGTCGTCGCCGCGCGAGGCAAATGGCGCCTGGGCCTCGGCAATCGCGGTGAATGCCTCTGCGGCCGATGCCACTCCCTGGATCCCGGCGGGATCGTCCGGGGGGCCAACCACGATGAAGTCGTTGTACATCACATCGTAGCGCGCCAGCCCATACTCGTCGGCGACAAACGCATCCTCGCGCGAGCGCGCGTGCACCAAGATCACATCGGCGTCGCCATTCTGACCGAGTTCGAGGGCCTGCCCGGTGCCGACAGCGACCACATCGACGCGGGCGTTGTGCGTTTCCTCGAAGCCGGGCAGGATCGCGTCCAGCAGGCCGGAGTCGGCCGTGCTGGTGGTGGTCGCCAGGCGCAGCACGGCGGGTTCGGCCAGGCTGCAGGAGCCGAGGGCCGCTGCCGAAACCGCTAAGAGAGAGAGGAGACGGGGCAATCGCCTGGGCATCGAGATCTCCAATCCGTCATCCGGACCGGTAAATGTTGTATAGTTGTATGGTAACAAATGATATAGCCTCTCGGGGACGGCGTCAAGACGGTCGTCGCCGGCGCGGGCGGCGAGCCGGGCCCCGGCCTCCCCGACAACGAGAGGGCCGCGGTGCCGCTTCTCTCGCTTGCGCGCCTATACTTGAGCCGCCGGGGAGGAAGGCCTGTGGGCCGACAAGACTACCTGTACGAGACGATCGCCGAGGCGGTTCGCCAGCAGATCCTGCGCGGCGACTTGAAACCCGGGGACCGCATGCCCACG
>DATEAV010000126.1:0-4393 GCA_035288185.1 Anaerolineales bacterium
GGAGGTGTTTCCCGGTGGGGTAGGGCGAAGCATTCGCCGGACGCGAGGTCTCTCCCGTTGAAGGTTTTGGCGAATGCTTCGCCCCTACGCATTCCGCCATTTGGCTGCGTCTTCCTCGCTCGCCTCTCGCCCTCCTAGTCCTCCATCGCGTCGTCGAGCGCATCCTCGGCCTCTTCCTCCCAGGCCGGGATGGCGCGCGTGCGGTAGTCCTTGTAATCGGGCACGAGACGATCGTATTCACCATCCATCAGCGGTGAGGAGATCATGAAATCGGCCGAGGCGCGATTGCAGGCGATCGGGATGTTCCACACGACGGCCATTCGCAGGAGGGCCTTCACGTCGGGGTCGTGAGGCAGGGGCTCGAGCGGATCCCAGAAGAAGATGAGGAAATCGATCTCGCCGATGACGATCTTGGCCCCGATCTGTTGATCGCCGCCCAGCGGGCCGCTCTGAAGCTTGGTGATGTCGAACCCGAGCTCGCGCTCCAGCACCTCACCGGTCGTCCCCGTGGCGAAGACCTGGTGATGCGCCAGAAGGTCGCGGTTGAATCTGGCCCATTCGAGCAAGTCGCGCTTCTTGTTGTCATGCGCCACGAGGGCGATCTTCTTGTCGTGCTGCATGGCGATTCGCTTCTGCGCCATCAGAGGTTCTCCATTCATTCGCTAAGGATTAGAGCCGGGCGCGGATGCCCTCGCGAGCGCCTCTCCTTCTCCGGGCTATTGGGAGACGACGACCGCGCCCAGCCAGAAGAGGAAACCCACGAAGGGGGTGATGATCGCCCAGGCCAGCGAACGGTGTCCCTTGGAGAGGGCGAAGGCGGATGCCAGATGGAAAGCCGGGAGGAAGAATCCGATCGTTCGGAATCCGGCGTGTTCCCGAGATACCAGGCCGCCGGAAGCGTCAGGAGCGCGCCGTATGCCAGGGCGGAGGAGCGGCCTTTGAGGTTGCCGAAGATGGCGAGGGCCGCAGCCAAGAGCAGGGCAGGCCAGCCGAGCAATCCTACGACCGGCATCCGAGGCGAGCCTCCTTCAGGTGGCGTTTCCGCATCGCCGCAGGCCATGGCGACCGGGGCGTGAGGATACCACGGGGCTGGTTTAGAGGGGGCCCGGCTGGACCGCGGCTCCGCGGGGCATGCGCGAGGATCTGAGGCTTTCGCCGACGCAGGGCCGAATGGGCCTGGCCTGTGGACCCTCATCGCGCGCATCGGCTTGGACCGCCCCCACCCCCCCTGCCTCCTGACCTCCAATCCCCGAGGCAAGCGGGCCGCCTCTGCAAGTTGGCGGAGGTCGGTCGCAGGTATCTGGGGTGCCTGACCGATCAGAAGCTCCCCGCTCGACACGGCCCGGTGTTGCGGACGAGGCACACTCGGTCTGCGCGCGAAGGAGTAGGCCTTGTCGCACTCATCGGATTCCCGCCCTTCGAGGTCCCGCGGGCGCACGGGCCGGGCGTCGGGGCCTAGGGGCAGGAAGGTCTCCCGAGGTCAATCGCGCCGTGGCCCCTCGTGGCACCTGGTCCACGATCTACCCCCCTCTCCTCCGCACGGGCCCCCTGCCGAGGTCGGGAAGATGCCCGCAGGGAAGCGTTGAGACGGGAACGCTTGCTGGAGTCTACAACGCGAGCCCGCCGGTAGTCATCAGAATAGCCGGGAGTCAGTGCCCCAGCGGCTAGGGTAAGGCCAAGCACGACCTCGTGGCGCCGCCGATATCATCGTCCGTCAGGACGACGTTGAGAAGCAATCTCTCACCAGCGGCTACTTCCACGGGTTCGCAGTTCAAGATCGGTTCGCTCGCCAGCGGCGGGCCTTCCGGAGGGCGGCCAATCGTCGCAAAGGCGAGAATGTAGTACACGCCGGGCGAAAGATTCCAGTGGATCTCGCCGGCCATTGCCGTGATTGCGGTGATCGCCGAAGGCGAGGGGTTTTCGTTCTGTTGGGGGAGTTGATCCACGGCGAAGATGAGAATCCCTCCCTGCGACGACCCGCTATAAGCGACGCTCCCATCGATCCCGGACGGCACCGGCGTCGGGGTCGGGGGGATAGGCGTTTCCGTCGGAACAAGCGTGGCCGTGGGCGGAGCCAGCGTGGCCGTGGGGCCCGGGGGTGAGGCGGGCCCGCAACCGGAGAGCGCGATCAGGGCCACGCTCGAAAGCAATAGCAACCTCTTCATGTTGCACCTCGTGATCCTTGGGCGGATTGGCGTGGGGTCGCCGGGTGGGAGGAGGAGTCCGATGCGGGCGCCCGCCGGCCTGGCCTGGACTCCGCCCACTGTACGGCAACTCGCATCATCGGACAAGTGGTCTCCGTCTGCGAACCCGGAAGGCGTGAACAAAGTCCTCCCCACGGAGGCGCACGCGGACGTCTCTATCCGCCGGTCTGTAGAAGGACGACAATCCCTAAAGAGCGCCCGGAAGGCTGTGATACCAGGCAGGCGCCCGTGCACCGGGGCACCGGGAGCGGGGCGCGTTACCTCAGCCGGATGAAGGGCGCGATGACAAATAGCCGAAGCAGGCTCGCCAGGACGAAGAAGATCACGGCTGGCAGAACAAGCT
Source organism: Anaerolineales bacterium (assembly GCA_035288185.1). Lineage (GTDB taxonomy): Bacteria > Chloroflexota > Anaerolineae > Anaerolineales > E44-bin32 > DATEAV01. The sequence goes on from DATEAV010000126.1 coordinate 2,548, forward strand.
GCCACCAGCGGGTGGGGACCCCCGCCAGCGCGTAGTCGAGCGTGGTGACGGTTGTGCCTGCGGCCCCATCGCCCAGGCGTTGGTATAAGGGGGGCTTCATCACCGAGTAGGCCGCCACGGCGTCGATGAAGCGATAGAGCGAGCGAACAGCCGCCTGACGCGGCGTGGGAGGTCCCCCTTCCAGCGAGAGGACTCGAAGCATGAAGAACCACTTTCCGGGCGATCCGGCGGCCATGGCCTCGAACAGAGGGAAGTATGCCAGGCCAAGGAGCAGGACCGCCGGGAGGGCGCAGACCGCCGGCGGCGCCTGGCTGATATAGAACTGAACATCGACCAAGAACCCCAATCTTCCAAGAATGTTGCCAAGCGTGGCGACGACGGCTTCCCCTGCCACAAACCAGATGATGAGAATCAGACCAGCGTCAACAGCGAATGTGACTGCTCTCGTCTCGAAGGCGACCCCTCGGCGGACGTGACTAAGCGGCTCGTAGGCTTGAGGCCCCGGAGGGGCCTGCACTGGCGGCTTGTTCATTCCCATCACGCCCTTTCTCTTGTCGATGTAACCGTCGCCCTGCGCGCCCCGTCCGGTGGCTTCGAGGAACGGCGCGAAGGGGGTGGCGTCCGCGCCGTGGGCGCTTCCCGATGGTGCGTCCGTGCAACTGCCCTCTCGGTGCGGAACAGGAAGGACAGCCCCCAGGGAGGAACGATTGGCCCGCGGCGATCCGCTGCCGCCAAACGACCCTTTGCCGGCACAGGGCCCCTCATCTTCACTCTACGGCAACTCGCGGGAGCGGGCAAGTGCGCGACCTCAACCGGCCGGAGCTCCCCCCAGACCAAGCCTGGCACGGGGGCTCGGGCCGGCCACTACCGCGTTCGCCTCGAGACACCTTGAAGCGGCTTTCGATAGCGCGGGAACTCCTTCAGAACCCGAAAACCAACCTCGGCATAGAGGTCCTTCGCCCGGGTGGGGAAATCGTCCCTGGTGTGGAGCCTGATCTCGGCGAGGCCGCGAGCACGGATCTCCTGCAACGCGAGGGCCAGCAAGGCCCGGCCCAGGCCTCGTCGACGCCATCCGGGCCGGACGCTGACCTCGAAGACTTCCGCCCGGCCCCTCTCGACGACCGAAAGGACCTGGCCGACAACATGATCGCCTTCCCAAGCGACCTTCCAAAGCGTGGGATCGTGCTTCGGCTCGCGGAGCTCGGCGGAAAACTCCTCGGGGGTGGAGCTGCTGTCATACCGTCCCGCCTCATACTCGCCCCGATAAGCATCGCCAACGCAGCGAGCAATCGGCATGATGTGTTCCGGGGAGACGGGCCGGAGCCGAACGCCGAGGGGTAGGGTGGGAGCGGGCGCTCCGGCCAGAGTTGAGAGGTCGAGGCGCATCTCGAGCACTGCGTACGCAGCGCGATAGCCTTCGTGCAGCAAGAGTTCGGTGGCCTCCTTCTCCGTGCTGCTCGCGTTGGCCGCGAACTCGGCTTTCTCCCCGGGGTGTTCCGCTGCGGCCAACTTCCGAATGTGATCTTCGGCCCTCCGCAGCATGGCGGTTGCGATCCCCCTCCCGCGCCACTCCGGTACGACCCAGCCCAACGTGAGGTAGACGCTTGTTCCATCCCGTTCAGGCCAGCACGCGATCCTGCTGTACCCGGCGACGTCTTCGCCGACCTCCGCCACCGTCCATCGACTTTGCTCACCCAGGGCAAAGGCGCGGGCGATCGATGATCGCAGCAAATCGCGACTGGGCAGGCTCTCGGCCGAGGAGAGGGGATCCACCCGATCCGCCCCCTTGCACCGTTGGTGCACCGCCTCCAAGATCACGGCATCCTTTTCTCCGCGGATCGGCCGA
>DATEAV010000127.1:0-5882 GCA_035288185.1 Anaerolineales bacterium
GGGATGCAGCGAGAGGCGCAGGTTCACAGGCCCACCTCCATGGAGGCGAACCGCAATCCGCTCCTCGGGTCGGTGTGAAGGAAGACGCGAGCCTCGGGGTATCGACGTCTCACCTCCTCGATGGCACCCATCTGTTCCTGCGCGAAAAGGAAGACGGCTGGGGTGCCCGGCGCGGGGAGGGATTGACCCGTCTCGAGGGGCCAGATCACGTCGTGAGTTTCGAAGCCCGCCGCCAGGTAGAAGAGGCCCGGCTCCCAGTCGAAGGCGATGGTTGGCCACCCGAAGAGGTAGACGGGCGTCCCTCTTGGGATGCCGGCCAGAGAATTCCCCATCTGCCATGCCAGCGCAGCGGTGGGCCCCGCGTATCCGGCGAAGGGGGTCCGCTCGGAGAGCGTCTGACGCATCTCCAGCAGGGCCATCAAGATCATCATGCCGGTGACAAGAGCCAGGGCCGCGGTGCGCGCCTTCACTGCCAGGCGCCTCACTTGTGTGAGGCCCTCGTCCAGAGGAAACGCAATCAGCATGGCCGCAGCCGGTGTGACCGCCTGCAGCAGCTCGACATTGGGGGCTTCGATGCTTATTGCGCCGATGATGAGCGGTCCGGCGAGCGATATCAGCAAGGCGGCGAAGCGAGGGTCACGGATGCGAAGGATGGAGAGGGACAGCCCGATGACGAATAGGGCGGCCGGGAGCGGGAGCAGCAGGGCCGTTCCGGGGGTATAGACCCCACGGAGCGGGGTCAGGATGATCCCCAAGACGCTCGCCCGCAGTTGCGAGGCGAGGAGCCCGAGAGCCGTGGTGGGCGTCTCGGAAATCGCCGTGAGCAAGGGAAGATCGCCCGTCACCAAACCGGCGCGGAACGGGGCGAAGTACTCGGACGGCGTGGCGAAGAAGTAGAGGACCAGAGGAAGGAGTGTGACAAGTGCGACGAGCCCGCCAGCATAAGGACCGGCATGGCTCCGCTCGCCACGGTCTCGCGCCAGAAGGAGGAGCGCCCATGCAAGGGCGTAGACCAGAATGAGGCGGGAGATCGGATGGAAGTAGTGGGCAAGGCCGGCGGCGAGGCCGGCCAGGAGGAAGCCGGCGCGCTCGCCCTTCGCCGCCCCCATCCACAGGCCGCCGAGCACGGCCGAGAAGAACACCCCGTCCCAGACACTCGCTGTGGCGATGCGACTGAATAGAAGGTGAACGTGGTAGACGGCCAGGAAGGCCGCGCTCAGGAGCGCCGATCTGCGGCCAAAGAGCTTTCCCGCGGCCCAGTAGGTGGCCACGATGGATAGTGTGCCCCCGAGGACGGAGGTGAGCCGGATCGCCTCAAGGGTCCGGCCGAACAGCCGCTGCGAGAGCGAGACCAGGCCAAAGTAGAGAGTGGGCAGCGAATGCCAGGCGGTCTGGAAGAGGTTGTTCCGCTGCCCGGAGACAAACTCCCATCCGACCAATCCGACGGAACCTTCATCGCCGCTGATCGCGGCGGGCGCGTCGCCAATCGCGAAGATACGGAGGGCGATGGCAACGAAGAGGATGAGCGCCCACGGAATGAGCTGGCGGCGGGCCGGCTGCGGCCGTGTTGCCGGAGGGGATGGCTTCCAGAGCGCCAGTACGGTGAGCAAGATGCCCAACACCCAGAGGGCCACGCCCTCGGGAACGTGGGTGACCACGCCTCCGCCGGAGGCCGACCACGAGGCCAGGCTGAGGTGGAGCCCGAAGAGGAGGATCACCGCCTGGAAAGGCGATACGTCGAAGAGAGAGGCAAATGTAGAAAACATGCGGGTCGCGGCCCGGTGGACGGCGGGGACGTCTTCGGCGAGCAGCCCCATCAAGAAAAGAGAAGTCGCGCCTGAAGTGAGCGTCAGATTCGCCAGCGGATGGGGGGTGGCCCAGAGCAGCCGGAGGCTGAGCGCGGTGAGAGCCAGGCCACCGCAGAGCAAGGTTGCCAGCACGGCTTGCTCGCCTTGCGGCACTCTCACGGCTCTCAGCCGTGACCGCAAGACTCCGGTGAGGGCCATCACCTTCTCTCGTGCGCGATGCCAGGTGTCAACGAGGGGAGGCATGGAGGTTTGGCGTCAGGCGATTGGTTGCTCGGTGATCAGATCGTCGGTGATCGGTACCTCGTAGATCGGTACCACCGGTCGGATCCGTCGCCCACAGGGCATCATGGCACCACGGCACCAGGTGCGGCTGCCCAATCACCGATGGCTCACCACGGCTCACGGTTCACCCCGGCGGACTCTGTGGGAGCGCCGGCGTGGGGAAGGGAACGCTCAGGTGCGGGGCGCCCCGAGGGACGTAGACGCCAAAGTAGAAGATCAGGTCGCTGATCATGATCGCCGCGAGGAAGACGACTGCCAGCTTCCCCCATCCGCGGGCGATGAGAGCGTCGAGCGGCAGGGCCACCAACCATGCAATCCCAGGAATAGCAGCCACGTAGTGAGAACTGGAAGGCGGCACCAGAAGCACGAAGCCGCCGAGAAACGCGGTGAGCAGCACCCAGGCCAGGGGTAGCCAGCGTCGGGTGCGGATGGCCCAAAGCACACCCAACACGAACGCCAGGGCGGAGACGCCGAAGGTGAACGCAATCCCCGGGCCATAGAAGCCCGTGATGTCGGAGTAGATCAAATAGGCGCCGAGGGAATGTGTCGTCTGGTACCAGAGATAGCCCCACCAACCGCTGGCGCTCCCTGTGATTTCGCGGGCCGCCTCCGGATACCATCCGATGACCTGGGGGATGCGGGCGAAGTACACCTCGGGGTTGCGGAGCGCGAAGAGCCCAATGGGCACGGCAGCGCAGAAGGCCGTGGCCACAAGCTTGCCCAGATGGACGCCCAGCCGCCGCCGGTCTGGCTCCTGGCGCCAGAGCTGGACGATGAGCAGGCCGAGAAGGAGGATCGCCACCTTGCTTCCCGCGTAGAAGTATTGCGAGAGGCCGAGGGCCAGCCCGGCCAACACGGCGCCTCCGCTCCATCTCCGTTTCCAGCCCCAGGCGAACGCGGCCAGCACGAGCGGCACCCAGAGCGTGTCCCAGATATTGTTGAGGGCCAATCGCGACCAGTGGATGTGGTAGTGGTAGGTAGTCATCACCGCTGCGGCGAGAAGCGCAGTCCGGCGGTTGTCGACCGCGGCGATCGCTGCGTACGTGGCCAGGATGCCGAGAGTGCCGGCGATGACGCTCGGGAGACGCAATCCGGTGATCGACTTTCCGGCAGCGGCTAGCGCGAGCGACAGGATATAGGAGTGGAGCGTGGGCTGTGAGACCGAGCCTGTCACGAACGGGCTGACTGTGAGGCCGGGCCGCGGGAAGACGTGGATCTGGGTATAGAGGGCAAGCCCGGCTTCATCCGGATGCAGCCGCCCAGGGATCGTCTCGAGGAAAGCCGCCCGAAGGAAGAGGCCAACTACGAGCAGCCCTCCGAGCCACCCCCAGGGCAGGCCGCGCGGAAGCGCCGGCCAGCGGGCGGGCATCAGCGAAATGGAGGTGAGGGCCAGCGCCGCGATCCACGCCCACAGCTGCCAGCCCTGAACCATCACGCTTCCGGAGAATCGCAGACCGATCGCTGTGGATGCCGCCAGGCCTGCCAGCGCGAGGCATAGACGGAACCGCCGGCTCCTCTGCCGCAGGACGTCGATTCGCAGGTAGCGAAGGAACGAGGAAATCAGCGCGCCTTTCGCGACAGGCTCAGGAGGCGCGCTTGGACGTACTCCCTTCTCAGAAGGGAGAGGGGTGAGGAATATCCGCAATTGGCCAAGGAGCCTCGGCAGAGCCTGCGTCTTTGCTGGAACCGGTGCGTGGTCCTCCGAAGGCGGCGCCGATCGGCGACGACGGAGCCAGCGGAGAAGGCCCAAATCGAGGACGGCCGCCAGGACCAGAGCGATGGCCGTGATAGTGATGGTCGTGAGGTCCATATCCGGGCTCGGCCCTGCTATGCGACCTGGGCTCTCGCCCGCGCGCGGGGGCTCGTTTCAGGCGAGGATCGAACGGGGAGGTGGGGGCTGCGGGTTCTCGGAAGCCGGCCCTCCGGAGCCCGCAATGCGCCGAACAGCATTGGCGGAAGATCGCCCTCGGCTGGCCGGCCAATGACCCGCGCGTTCAATGCAGCAACGGAGACATGTGCCTTGGCCTGAACGGCAGTCGGGGTCATCGTGTTTTCGGACACAGAGCGCGCAGATGAGTCAAGGTCCCGGCACATCGTAGCCGTAGAAGAGCGGGACCCCTGCCCGCGAATTCACGACCTCCAGAGACCCGTTCGGGAAGCGCTGGCGAATGTAGTCGAGATCCGTCGATCGCTCGGGTAGAACGATGAAGGTCGTAGGTCCGCTCAAGGAGAAGGCGGGCGGGGCGGTGAGGGGGGCGAGGAGATCTTCGCCGGTGTCGCCGGGGACGAGGAATGGGATCGTCTTGTGCGTCGCGTAGCCCATGCGGGGCGCGCCGGCGAAGTAGACGTGGATTCCCGGCTCGCGCTCATTGAGGTATTCAGCGACGCGGGTGGCCACTTCGGTGTTCAAATCGCCGAACTCACCGAGAGGGGAATACACACGGAAGTAGAAGTTCAGGTCTCCGGCGATTACCGCGGCGACGCAAACGGCCGCCACCACGGCCAGCCAACGCCGCGTGCGCGGCCAGATGTTCTTTAGCCATTGGGCGCTCGCCACGATCGGGAGCGTCACTAGGATGGCGACGGCGGGCGCGGCGAACAGATAGCGCTGGGAGGTGGGGGTGCTTTGGCTGAGCGCCCCCGTGGCGACGGCGGCAACGATCCAGATCAGGAGCCAGAAGTATTGCATGGTTGGAAGGTTGACAAGCGCCAGGGCGATGCCCAGCAGAAAGAGGCCGGCGGCGGCCGGGAGGAGCATCGGGGCTCCGTTGAAGTGGCCTCGCAAATCGAGGCTGCTGAAGGCCAACGCCGATGAGCGGATCTGGTCCCACAACACCGGCCACAACCGGCCGCCGTGTGCCTGAACAGCCGAATCCATCCAGGCCCCAAGAATCGAGACGCGGGCAAGCGGTGCGGCGTACTCTCCGGGATGGAGGATATAGAAGATCACCAGGGGTAGTACGGCGGCGACCGAGGCCAGCGCCAAGACGACCACACCGGGCAGGCGCTCGCGCAGCCTGCGGCGATCGAACACCAGGGCAACGAAGAGAAAGCCAAGGATCATCCCGTACAAGACCCGGGATGTGGGATAGAAATACTGGCCGATCCCAAGCGTGATTCCGGCCAGGGCGAAGAGCGTGAGGTGATTGCGTTCCCACGCCACCCACAGGGCCGCGCTGACGACGACCACGGTGAGGGAGTCCCAGATGTTGTTAAGGCCCGTGCGGCTGAAGTGGACATGAAAGGGGAACGTAGCCAGGTAGGCCGAGGATGCCAGAGCCACCCCCCGGCCGAAGGCGGGACGGGCGAAGGCATACAGCCCGGCCGCGGTGAGCGCTCCCGCCACAGCGGACGGGAGGCGGGCGGCCACAACGGTCTGCCCGAGCGCTCGGATCGAAAGCGACTCGATGTAGAAATAGAGCGAAGGGAATGAGAACCACCCGACACCAAAGATGTTGTTCTGGCGCCCCTCGATGAAGTCGACCGCGCTCAACCCGGCAGAGCCCTCGTCTCCCGTGAAGAGCCACGGGATGTCCGTGAGATCCACGACCCGGGTAAGGAACGCGATGAGTGTGATTGCAGCAAGGGCGAGGATCTCAAGGCGTGTCCAGCCGGGCTCCCAAATCGGCCTGCCAGGTTGGTGGCTGGCCCCAAAGACGAGGACGATGGCCAGAATCCACGAGCCCACGGCGAAGGCCGGCAGCCGCATGAGCCAGCCATCCCCGGCTGCGAGCCATGCGCCGACGCTGAGCAGAGGGGAAAGGCCGAGGAGGATCACCTGAACAGGCTGAA
>DATEAV010000128.1:0-4794 GCA_035288185.1 Anaerolineales bacterium
AGCCGATGGGCGATGAGGTTGGCGAAGAATGAGAGAAGTGCGAGGAAGAAGGCCCCGCCAAGGAACGCGAGATCCCTGGCGTTGTGCCAACTGGTGACGGCGTCCGGGTTGTATCGGATCTGACCGAAGAGGAACACAGCCACCACGAGGAGGAATCCGATATTGGCTACGAAGATGCGGGCCGGGTAGGTGGGATCTGTCGCTTGTGAGGCAAGGAAGCGTTGCACGGGGCGTGTCCGCCAGAGGACAAGGAGTGCCGCGGCGAGCACGAGCGACACCCATGAGCCCGTTCGTTCCCAGCGGCTGAGCCAAACTGGGCCGGCGATGAGGACCCAAAGAAGCTCTAGAACGAAACCTAAGGAGGACACATGCATGAGTTTCGAGCCGCCATTCCTCAGTCGAGGCGAGTTTCGTGTCACGTCGGATGCTCCTAATGGATAGGCTCGTTCAGGCCGCACCTTTTCATTGAGATGGTGGCGCCGGAGTGGCTTCTGGGAATGAAGAGAAAGTGTCCTCCATGGCAATCTCGTTCCCAACCGCCTCCGCGCCCTCCTCATTGGCCCGATAATCAGAGTAGCCGATTCCGCCGAGGCCAAAACCCGCACCGACGAACCATGCCAGACACGACGTGCCGAATGAGAATGCACCAAGCGGGGTTAGGCACGCTCCCCCGAATGTCAGTGCCCCGACAATGGCCTCCCCAAGCCCCAGGCCGACACCAACGACTCTGAAATCCCCCTCGGATTCGCGCGAGTTCGACCGCTGGTTGGCAAGATTAATGAAGCGCTGCAGTTCACTAGAGTCATCAACCCGCCGCACCTGCATCCCGAGGTATGGCGAATCCGGGCAGGGTCCCTCGCACGGCACCCAGATGTAGTACTGGTTTGTGCCTGGGATCGAGCAATAACTGTAGCGCGGATCATCGACCTGCGGCGAGCCGCAGTCGAGGTCCTCAGCCCCCTGGAAGGCCATACGTGCCGGCCCAGGTGTCGGCGCGATCGGAATCGGGCTGACACCCGGCGCCGGCGGGGAACCCGACTGGCCGAATGACTGGCCGGGGACAGTAGGCCACGGAATGGGCGTGATCGCGGGCTCAAACGCGCAGGACGTGAGGCTAAAGAGAGCGACGAGTATCGTCCCCTGCCGGGCTGTCGTTCGGAGGCTTCTTGAGACGCCCATGCTCCCCCTTTCGCTTCGTGTCCATCGGAGGCTGCGCCGCGGGGATCCCTGCGATCAGTATCCGCCTCGATTGGCAGAGAGTCAAGCGAGGTCGGGGGCGCTTCGCCCTGGGCGATCGCACCGCGCGGAAGGGCGCAGCGCCCGCCGGCCCCGGGCCCTCACACCTCGGGCGAGCGGCTCGCACCGGCAAGATCCCCCGGTACCCCGTTCGGGCCGCGAGCCCAGGCGGCCAGCCGGGGCGAGACGGCCTTCGGCCGAGGGCGGGAGCTGGAGGCGTGCCGCCTGCAGGACAACCGATGAGCCGCTTCACGCAAGCTCCGGAGCCTCGAGGGCTCCGAAGCTGCCTGTGCTGCTTGAGCGGCCGCTTCGCTTCTCGACATGGGCTCTCGGGGATGCCTAGGCCGGCATGACTTACGCGATTGTAGTGCGCACCGCAGCGCGGCGTCCTATTGTGAGGCTCGGTCAGCTCGATCACGGCGGAGGGCGATCAGGTTCGCGACAAGCGCGCCCGCGGCAATCAGAGCGGCAACCCCAGCGAAGATGAACGTACCTTGCGAGCCTAGATCCATCATGTAGAGGGGAAGCTCGTCGACGTACACCGTCGCGGGGAGGGCGAACAGCAGGAGGGCAAGCAGGTGCGAGAGGAGGATCCGCGCCGGAAGCGACGGCGACTGCGCCTCCGATTCGAAAAACAGCCGAATTGGTCTGGCCCTGAATCCGGCCACGACGGCGATGCCGAACATGAGCATCGCGACCCCGATGGCGAGTCCCTGCAAGAGCATCACGACCCCGCCGCCCAGGCTGAGCCAAAGTAAGACCACGAAAAGCGATACCTTCGATACACGCGCCAACCTCGGGTACCGTGGTCGCTTCGCAACTGGCTGGCTTCTCATCCGTCCTCCTTGCCCCTTCGCCGAGTTCTCCCCAGCGTCGGCATGGTGCTGTTCTAGGGCGCCTCATGGGGGATGTCGAAGAAGTACCCCGGAAGGGCATCCGTCAGGCGGTTGAATTCCCGCATTCCCCGGATGAAGCGACTAATCTCCACGACGGCAACCGTTCCGGCGCCGCCGACAATAGATGCCGCCGCGGCCGCGACGGGAATGGGGCCCGGGCGATTACGATAGGAGAGGGGACTGGGATTCGGGCCTCTGACGACCTTGCCGAACCGGAGGCTCTACCGCGGACTCCGCTCGGCCCGATCTCGGCGGAGGGCGATCAGGTCCGCTACAAGCCCGCCGGCGGTGATGAGAGTGGCAACCCCCATGAAGATGAAGACTCGTCGCGAGTCGGGATCCATCATGTAGAGAGGAAGCTCGTCAAGATACACCGTCGCGATGAGGCCGAATAGTAGGAGCGCGAGCACGTTGGCGAGCAGAATCCGCGCCGGAAATGAGGGCGATCGTGACTCGGATTCGAAAAGAAGCCGGATTGGTCTCGCCCTGAATCCGGCGATGACGGCGATGGCGAACATGAGCAACGCGACCCCGATGGCACGTCCCTGCAAGAGCATCACGACCCCGCCGGCTACGCTGAGCCAAAGCAGGAGCACGAACAGGGACGGCTTCGATACACGTGCCAACCTCGGGTATCGTGCTCCTTGCGGAACTGGCCGGCTTCTCATGCGTCCTCCTTGCCCACTGGCGGAGTTCTCCCTAGCTCGCCTTAGTTTGGCGCTAAGGCGCCTCATGGGGGATGCCGAAGAAGTACCCGGGAAGGGCATCCGTCAGGCGGTTGAACTCCCCCATTCCGTGGATCCCTCGGGCAATCTCGATCCCGGCTCCAGTTGTGGCGGCGCCCACAAGCGCGAAGTAGCCAATGCAGCTGGTTCCAAGGGTGAACGTAGTGCCAACGATACATGCCGGCGCAAAGCCGATCACAGCGCCGAGAATGTCCAAGCCCCCCACGAACCCGCCCGCCAGGAGCCCCTGGTTCCTATCTTCCCTCGCGTCGTCTCGCTGATCGACCAGCATCATGTAGTCGCGGAGATCCGTGGAGTCCGAGACAACCCAGAGTTCGACGCCAGGGTAGGATCCTTCCGGGCAAGGGCCCTGACATGGGCCCCAGACATAATAGGTGTCCGTCCCCGGGATGCCACAGTAGCCGAACCTGTCGTCACCGCCACGCAGCGCCCCGCAATCGAGATCCTCCCAACCGTGGAAAGGCTCCGGTTCCGGTGGCTGCGGCGACGGGGTGGGCGCGATGGGAATCGGGCTGGGCTGCGGAACGAGCGGCGTCCCGGAGAGTGGCTGCTGTCCAACCGTGGGCCAAGCGATCGGCGTGATCGAGGGCTCAAAGGCGCAAGACGTGAGGCTAAACAGGACGACGAGGATCGTCGCCCGGCGGACAGTGGTTCGGACGAACCTTGTGGCGGCCATGCTCCCCCTTTCGCTACACGTGCGCCGGAGGTCAGGCCCGGGATGGTCCTTACCGGCAGTCAGTGTGCGGCCAGATCGGGTAAGAGTCAAGGAAGGACGTAGGGGCTTCGGCCAGGCGACGGGGGCGCGGATCGGCGTGCGGCGCGCGCCGGCGCCGCGCCCTCTCACCTCTGGCGGGCGGCCTGCACCGGGAAGATCGCCCGGTACCCCGTTCGGGCCGCGAGCCCAGGCGGCCAGCCGGGGCGAGACGGCCTTCGGCCGAAGGCGGTAGAGCTGAGCGCAGCCGAAGCCTGGGCCGCGAGACGGACAACGAATGATGCTCAGACACCGGGTTTCTTCGGAAGAACCCGGTTTCTCAATCCTCAGTGCCCCTCGAAGATCAACTCCCCCGCCCGGATGGGGACCTTCAATCGATTCTCCGCCGGCGTGATCGGGCACGACCAGTGCTCGTTGTAGGCGCAGTAGGGGTTGTAGGCCAGGTTGAAGTCGATGAGGAAGCGGCCGTCGGGGAGCGGCTCGGGCTCGAGATAGCGCCCGGCGCCGTACGTCTCTTTGCCGGCGAGCGAATCGACAAAGGGAAGGAAGAATCCATATTCGTTATGGAAGACGGTGAGGGAGCCCTCTTGCCCGTCGACATCGAAACGGATGCGCCCGAAACGCTCATACGTCTGCACATCGCCCGTCGTCGTCTGCATCTGCACTTCTTCCTTCTCCGGAAACTCCTCCACCTCCGTCGTGAGACGCAGGGCGGGGTTCGGCGGGAAGTAACGAAGGCCGGTGAAGGCCTGGCGCTGCGCCGGGGTGAGAGGGCTGGCCGGGTTGGTGCGAAAGAAGTCGTCCTTCTCCCGGCGAAAGCGGTCGAGATCGTCCATCGGAAGCCTCCTTGGCGAGACGGTTATAGCACACCCGACTCCGGTATACTCGGACCGTGGACCCCGACCTGCTGCTGGCTTACGACTGGCCGTACGACCGGCCATTCCTTTCGCTCCTGTCGGAGACCTTCGCCGCGCGCGGGGCGACCCTCTGGGCCGTGGGACCGGAGGACCTTGGCACCGCCGTGGAGGCTCTGCGCGGCGGAAACCTTCACCCTCGCGCCTACCTCGACCGCGCCACCGACACCTCGCCCGAGTTTGGCCCCCTCGACGACTGGGCCGAGCGCAACATCCCGCTGCACTTGAATCCCGGGGATCGCCGCCGCCAGATCTGGTACAAGACCAACCTGCACTGGGATTTCATCGCT
>DATEAV010000129.1:0-8919 GCA_035288185.1 Anaerolineales bacterium
GCTCGACCTGCCGCTCGTCTACGGTCTGATCGGCGATCGACGCATCGCCGGCTGGGCGGCCGAAAAGTATTCGCGCCACCTGTTCTTCGGCGCCCTGCTGCGCATCGGGGGCGGGATCTTCATTCGCCGGGGTGAGGTGGACCGCGGGGCGCTTCAGGCCGCTGTCGAATGGCTGCGCGCCGGCAGGATCTTCGGCATGGCGCCCGAAGGCACACGCAGCTCCACAGGCGCCTTGATGCGAGCCAAGACCGGAGCCGCCTACCTCGCCAACGAAACCGGCGTTCCGGTGGTCCCGGTCGCCGTCACCGGGACGGAACGCGCACTCCGCACCCTCCTGCGCATGCGCCGGCCGCGGGTGAGCGTCCGCTTCGGCAAGCCCTTCCACCTCCCTCCCATCTCCGGGGAGGACCGAACGGTTGCGCTCCGCCGGAACACCGACGAGATCATGTGCCAGATCGCGGCCATGCTCCCGCCCGACCACCGCGGCGTCTACGCCGACCACCCGCGGCTCACGGAGCTTCTCACGCAGAGGGATGAGGCTAGACGTCCACCAGGGACGAACGCTGTCCCCCCTTCGGGCATGAACAAATCGAGACGCAGCGGCGAGCCGCCTGAGGTCTAGCCTCCGCAGCCTCCACCGGAGGGCCCGCGCCTCGTGCTGAGAGTGACTTTCGGCTCGAAGGCGATATTGAAATCCTCAGGATCCGGGTAGGCCACCGGGTAGCGGTCGCCGAGTGCGGCGGCGAAGCGATATGCCAACCCGTCATCGCCGGCCGTCTGGGGCGAGTGGTCGGCGGCGAAGTCCGCGCCGGCGAAGGTCCCGATCCAGGTATTGAGGCCGCCGCCCAGGATGTAGACGTTGGGCACGCTCTCCGCGGTCAGGATGGCCCAAGCCTGCGTCGAGGCGATCTCCGTGTTGCTCATCACCACCACCACTGTGTTGGCGGGCTCCATTCGAAGCCGCGCGAGAGTGGTGGGGATATTGGGCAATTCGATGTGCTCAGCGTCAAGCAAGTGGAACAGGTTGTAGTCACTTTCCGAACGGACATCGAACATGATCAGGTTGAGCCGGTCATTGTGTATCAGGCTGAGGAGTTCGGCCGGCTCGATCTGCACCTGACGCTCAGCGAGCTGCCGATCTATCTCAGGAGCCATGCGGGCCGTGCGTTCTTCCGTCGTCGGTTGGCCGATGAACGCAGTCGCAAGCGCCAGCGCCGCAAGGCCGGTAGCCGCGGCGTACCGCCATCTTGGCTCCCGCTTCAGATCGCGCTTGCCGAAAATGCGCTCCAGCTGTTCGGCCCCCCAGAACATAAACAGGGCCATCAGCACGACCAGGACGACGACGACGCCCGCGGGCACACCGAACACATCCATGAGAGTGACGCGGCCGTACGAGGAGGAGTAGAAGAAAGGCTCAAAGAAGGCGACCGTCTCCCCGAAGGCGAAGACGCCGAAGAACGTGCCCAGCGCGAAGAAGATCCCATCGACCTTGAGGGTTGTGGCCGCCACGAGCGACGTCCCCGGGCAGAAGCCGCCGACGATGAAGCCGACCCCCATGATCAGCCCGCCCACGATCCCGGGCCAGAGGTACGTGGGGTTCACCCAGACGAGATTGAATTCCAGGAGACCGAGAGCCGAGGTGAGGAAGATCAACGACATCGCCACGACGATGGCGCTGAACATCACCTTGAGGACCGTTTGCTCCGTGAAGTAGAACTGTGCGGCAAGCTTGCGCGAGTTGCCGAAACCCGCCAGCTCCAGCACGGCTCCGAAGCCGATCCCGATCAGAAGATAGACCCAGTAGGCGCCCCAGTGGCCGAGAAGGTCGGTGAGAGGCAGCGGGAAGGGTGGCATCGGATTTCCCTCAGTTCCAAAACTTGCGCAGGCTGTAGGCCAGGGCGTAGCCCCCGCCGAAGATGGCGAACATGACCACCCAGCTTCCGGCGGAGAGCGTGGCCCCGCCCGTCAGGGCCTGGCCGGAGGTGCAGCCGCGCGCCAGCCTAGCGCCGTAGGCCATGATCGTGCCGCCCAGGAACGCCATCATCCAGCGGACCCGCACCGAAACATTCGGGCCCCGATTGGTCTCCAGTCGGAGCCGCCCGTTGATCCACCCCGAGAGGAAGCCACCGATCATGGTGCCGATCGTGATGAAAACAATCCAGCTATCGAGGGCGTTCTCGGAGCCGCCGGCCATTTCAAGCAGATAAGCGGTCCGGTCGACGTGTTGGGGCGCAAGAAGATCTTCGAAGAACACGACGATCCGGTTCACGCCGCCGGAGGCACCCAGGCCGTTGCCGGTGAAGAAGAACGCCGCAAAGAGCACCAGCCCTAAAAGGATCCCTGCCAGGTAGGGGTGCATGTAGGGCTTCGGCTTGCTCCGCATCAGCCGTAGCCGGCGGCTCTTGCCCGATGAGACTGCGAGTTGGGCCGTCATTGCGGTTCTCCTCCCTCTTCCACGTTCTCAGGATAAGCCTCCACCTCGTCCCAGCCCATCACCATGCCGCGGATCGAGGAAAGCGCCGTCGGCCCGGTGGTGGTCAGGTAGACGTGGAGCACGATGAACGAGGCGAACAGCCAGGAGATCAGCGTATGCAGCGGGCTGAGGAACGCCAGCCCCCCGAGCCGCGCCGCCGCCTCCGGCCACTCTTGCGCTCCCCACATGAGCAGGCCGGTGATCACCTGGAGCGGCAAGAGCACGTTGAGGATCGCCAGATAGGTGATCTGCTGCAGGGGGTTCATCTTCTGCTCCGGCCTTTTCTCGAAGGGATGCGGATCGCCGCGGAAGATCCCCCGCAGGTAGTACTTGGCCTGCAAGAAGGCGGCGTCGAAGAAACCATAGGGCCGGGGGAGATACTGCCGGATCTCGCCGCTCGCCAGATGGTAGAAGGCCGCCAGTGCGGCGTTGATCACCAGGACCGCCGCCAGGACGTTATGGATCTGGACGATATATCGGAAACTGAGGACCCCAAACGTCTCGGGCTTGTGGATCACCACCCCGGTGAACACCAGAAGCAGGATGGCCACCGTCTGAAGCCAGTGCCAGAGGCGCTCGTACACGGAGTACATGTACACTTTCCGCACTTCGGGGCGGCTGCGAACACCCCGGCGGGCAGTGAAGGTCCGCACGCCGCCGTGGACTGCCGCGCCCGCGAAGACTCCCAGGAAGGCGATCGCCCCGAGTGTGTCGATCCAGGCGACGTTGTCGTGGCCCAGCACGTACGTGCGCGCTGCCCCCTCCATCGTTGCCGGCTGGTAGAGAAGACCTCCCTCTCCGTCGGACACCACCTGGCCGTCCAGGGCCGTGCCCGAGTCATCGACCAGAGCCGGTGTGACGCCTCCCGGGGTGCGATCCGAGAGGGCAAACGCCTCGGTCACGCGCGAGTCCTGCGTGTGGCAGGTCTGGCAGTCGCGCACCGCCCACTCCTCACCGGTCACGTCGTGGTGAATACCGTAGGGCTGGACCTCCCCCGCGATGCGTGGGCTTTCCAGCCCGCGCGCCTGGAGTCGGCCGGCGATCATCTCTTCCTTGGCCGGGGTATCGATCACCAGTTCGTCGTGGCTCAGGGCCCCGTCGCCATCGGCGTCGAAGGCCGCTAGAACCTCGGCGGGATACTCGCCATCAACCAGCCATGCCGCTTGAAGGTCGCGCAGCGGCACCGGCCTGGGCGGATCGCCGTAGACCCAATACCAGGCCGTGATCAAATTGTAGGGCGCCAGCTCACTGGGCCCGCTGGCATCCTGCCGCGGCAGCAGCACCGGCTGGTAGCCCGTGATCAGGGGCTGGCCCGTGTCGATGCTTGAAGCAGCCACACCGCGGCAGCCGGTCACCGGCGAGGCATCGCTCTCCAGCACCGTCCAGTCGACATACTGGCGCGCCGGCGCGTAGAGCGCAGGCACGTGGCAGGTCTCGCAAGCCAGCACTTCGGCGTGAAGATCGCGGTAAGGAAGCCACTCGTGTGTGCCCTCCATCGTATGGCAGGACTCGCAGCCCCTCAGGGTGTTATCGAGCTCGGGAGCCAGGAGCCCCTGGGCGCTCTGGCCTTTGGCAAACTGGTGCAGGGGCCGGTAGAGGTATTCGCCGAGGTCGATCCGTCGGGGGTCGAAGACCAGGTGGTCCGGGCGATCGCCGGAGGGCTCCTGATAGTAGATGGGGTTGTTCAGGGAGTAGTGACATTCTGTGCAGCTTAGAACCCGCTCGGCGTGGATGTCCCACGAGCGCATCAGGTTGTCCTTATCCGCAAGGTTAAGACCGGAATCGGCGATGCGCTCGGGCGAAAAGATCTGCCCGGTGGTGAGCGTGGTCCAACTCTCCGGTGCACAGGTCTCGGTGACCAAGGGTGTTTCGGATTCTACGTGCACCAGGCCGTGACAGAGCCCGCAGTTCGACGCCTGTGGATCCCGAATTCCGAGGGCCTCGGCGTCCGCGTTCCCTGCCTCATTGAACGCCTGCCGGCTCCACCGCCACTCCTCTCCGACGAGGGCAACGATCTCGGTGCCGGCCAGAGTGGCGGTGCTGGCCCAACGGAAGTTGCCTTGCTGGAGAGCCTGAGTGCGCGCGGCGTTATCGGGCTCTGCGATGTGGCAGAGGAAGCAGTTCATCTCGACGGTTCCCGACTCACGCCAGTCCCAAGGCGCGGCCTGGCCGGTGGCCGGATCGATTATGGCGGCTTCGATGTTCGAGGAATCCGGGCGAAGCTCCTCCAACGGCGCGCCGTCGCGCGCAAGGAGCCCCGGGCCGCCGCCGACATGGCGGGCGCCCATCTCCATGAGCCACTCGGCGGTCGTCAGATCTACCCTCTCGTCACCCGGAGGTGAGAGATAGCGGTAGGTGAGGGGGCTCCACCGGCCAAAGGCTCCCGGGCTGATATCCCACGGGCGGCCGCCGTCCACCTCACCAGCGGGGACAATCTGCCCTCGCCCGAGGTCGACGTGGTAGCTGTGGTTCTGGATGAACGTGGTGTCATGACACTGGCCGCAGGTGGCCAGGGTGAAGACCGGGCCGCCCGACTCGAGGACGCTCGCGCCCTCCTCATCGAGCAGGGCAAAATCGGGATGGAGCGGCGGGCCGGCGTCGTCCTCCGACGCCTGCTGCGGCCCGCCTGCGGCTGCCTGAAGAAGGCCGGTCGACAGGCCGGCGGCGAGCAGCAACACACCGGTTGCCAGGAACCCATGCAGAGGCAGGCGCAGCCTCATTGCCCGCCTCCGTCACCGGTGGCGCTCGCCCCTTGGCGCCCGCCCCATAGCATTGGATCCCCGTAGTATCCGAGGGCCTCCCAATCCATCCGTCCATTCTCGCCATGGCAATCCTGGCACTGGAGTGCGTGTTCGGCGGGGACGACCATGTGCGAGAGCGGCCAGTACATCGCCGTCTCCGTCCAATCGTAGCTGCCACTGTAGAGCAGGCCGGTGGCCTCGGAGCCCAGCCGCAACGCCTGATCCCAATCGAACTCCGTCCAGAAGCCGCCCTCGCCCACGGTCTGCGGCTGGAGGAGGTAGTTGTAGATCGCGTCGTACATCTGGATTGCCCGGTGGACTTTGAAGGGCCAGATCTGGGCCGAGGGATCGAGGATACCCCCGAGAGGCTCGTTGATGAGCGTTACCTCATCGGGGTTGATCGGGTCGCCGAGCAGATAGCGGTCGGCCTGACCGTTGAACCAGTAATACTCGGGCATGATGTTCTCGGCGTAGACGAAGCTCCCTTTGATGCGGAGGTACTCGTGCGGGTCTTCCGGCCAGTCGTTTCCCGCGGTCGACCAGTCCCAGTGGATTTTCGTGGGCTCACGCACCGCCCCCGCGGGGATGTGGCAGGTCTGGCAGGCGACGGTATCGACGTGATCGGTAATGCGTTGATCGTCGTGGAGCTCGGCCAAGTGACAGTCGGTGCAGTAGATCTGGTTGGCGGTATCGACGCTCACCGAGATCGAGCGGCCGAGGATGCGGTGCTGCTCGGTCTGGTGGCAATCGGTACACTGAAAGCCGAGCCGGCCCATGTGGACATCGACGTGCTCCTCGGGGTAGGAGAGGCTTCCGTCGAGATCGCCGTGCTTGACGGCGTTGCCGCCGCCGCCGGAGAAGTGGCAGGTGCCACAGTTCTCACGCGTTGGGGCGCGCACGCTCTGCGCCGCCGCCAGGAGATCGACACCCTCGGCCGGGAGGCCGGCCTCGCCCTTGGCGTAGGTGGAGGGATCGGCGTGACAGATGAGGCAGTCCACGTTGGTCTCGTTGCTGAAATCAAAGCTGGCGTCTTCCCATCCATAGCCAGCGTGGCAGGTGGTGCAGCCCGGCCAGTTCGACTGGATCCCGATGCAGAAGTTGTTCAGCAGGTTGGCCTTGCCGATGGCGATGGGCTGCTCTTCGCCCGGGATCAATACCGGGTCACCCAGCCAGGTCCAGTGGGCGGTCATGGCCACCTCGTGGGCGGCCTGGGCATGGCATTCGAGGCAGGCCTCGGTCACCTCGGGGCCACTGCTGAATGGGCCCTGGAACAGACTGCTGTGATCGGTGTGCTGCGGATGATCGGGGAGAGAGGCCCAGGGATCGTCGACGGGCTGCGGATCCCAACGGACGAAGGCGACGATGGGAACCACGATCAGAAGCAGTGTGGCGGTGAGGCCCACGGCCCAGATGTGCTTGAAGTCTTTCATGGGGCTCCCAATCAGGCGGTCGAGATCTAAGCGGCGAGGCTCGGCTGACGGGCGATCGCGTCGCGCAGCACCCGGCGCATCCGGTCGAGCACCTCGACGATGCCGGCGTCGGCCAGGCTGTAGGTGATGCTTGTGCCGCTGCGCTGCGTCAGGACGAGGGAGCTTTGGCGGAGCACCGTGAGATGTCGCGAGACAGTCGACTGGGGGACGCCCAGTTCTTCGGCGAGCTCGGAGACGTTGTGGGGCCGAGCCTGGAGGGCGTAGAGGATCTGGATGCGCCTTGGATCGCCGACGGCCTTACAGATTCGCTCGTGGAGCATGCCGAGCTCTTCCAGGGACGGTACCGTCATGTTCGCCCTTTCGTCTATTCGGATATTCGGATGAACTATGAATACTCCTCTCGGGGCGGTCTCTTCTAGTGCAGTACGTCACAAATGGGTTTCGCGACTTGTCACCCCGAGCGGCCGGGCCCGAGGTCCGCTCCCCTCCTTCCGGCATCCCCTGCTCGGGGGAGTCGATATCCCCCACCGGTTTCCACCCAAAGCGGGATGGCATTCCCGTGCCTTTCCCATATAAATAGAACAGACGTTCTAGTCCTGCTGGACGCTGCGCAGGCCGTGCCCGAGCCGCCCTGCAGCCAAGGTTGTTCGAATGAGGAGAACGATGATCGGTTACTCAGTGACCGGTGGGCAGGCACCAGGGCACTCGGGCACCCGGTGCTCTGGCGCCTGACCACCGATCACGGATCACCGTTCACCTTGGAGATTGGGGAGAGCACCCCTCCCCATCGCGGAGCCATTCTCATGGAACGCCAGTTGCTCCCCCTTGCTCGCGTCGATCTCCCGATCCCGGCCGTCGACAACCGGCTGCTCGAGGAGCTCACCCAACCGCGCCTGGCCCTGCTCTGGGGCACCCAGGCGCCGACGCGCACGCTCCTGGCCGCCGCCGCTGCCCTGGCCGCCGGCGGCGCCTCGCCCCGCCTCTTCGACGGCGGCAACTCCTTCGATGGTTACTTCGTCGCCCGCCTGGCCCGTCAGTGGAGCTCCGGCCCCGAAGCCATCCTGCGCCGCATCCGTCTCTCGCGCGCCTTCACCTGCTTCCAGCTCGCCCAGCTCATCGAGACGGCCGAGCCCGGCTCCGATCCGCTCTTCGTCCTCGACCTCCTGGCCACCTTCTACGACGAGAGCATCCCCCTGCGCGATACCGACCGCCTCCTGGCGACCACCCTCACCCACCTCAAGCGCCTGGCGAGCGCCGGCCCGGTGATCGTCGGAGCCCGCCCGCCGGAAACCCTGGTCAAAGAGCGCTGGACGCTGCTCGACCGCCTCGAGACCGCCGCCGATGCCATCTGGATGCTGCGCGCTCCGGCGCCCGAGCCGCCCCTCCAGCCGAGGTTGTTCGAATGAAGAGGTGATCGGTGAACGGTGATCAGTGATCGGTCCCAGGGCACCCAGGCACCAGGGGGCCGATCACCGAGTAACCGATCACCCGATGGATCTTCACCGATCACATCCCTGGAGAACCCATGGGCCGCACCCTTCCCTCCATCACCCAGACCTTCCTCACCGAGCAGGAATCGCTCACCCGCTTCCGCCGCGCCCTGCGCCGCGAGGATCAGATCGCCCTCGACGACCTGCTGGCCGCCGCCCGCCGCCATCTGGCCGCCGCCGCCTACGCCTCCCACCTCCTGCCCTTCGAGATCATGCTCCTGGCCATGCTCGTCGAGGAGCACAAGGAGCTCATGCGCTTGCGGACGCTGCTGGAAGAGTTTGTGCCGGAAGAGATTCCGCCCCAACAGGCTGGACCCGATGTCGATAACCCCTCGACCCGCGAAGATCATGGGGACTCCTCGCTCGCCGCTCCCGCAGCTCGCTCGGAGTGACAGCCAAGGACATGTCATTCCGAGCGAGCGAAGCGAGCGAGGAATCCCCGTGACGAATCAGTATGGAGGCAACCCGCGTGAAGCCATGAACGCCACGGCACAAGGACTCTCCCATGACCACCCTCTTTGGCTGGATGCTTGACGCCTACCCCGCCGGCGACGGCATGACCATCTGGCTCCTCGACGCCGACGGACGCCCCCACGCGCTCGAGGACCGCCTCACCCCGGCTTTCTGCGCCCGCGGCCCGCGCCAAGATCTGCACGCCCTCTGCCAGATGTTCCGCGCCCGGCGCGCCCCGGTGACGCTGCGCCGCGTCGAGCGACGCGATCTCTTCCTCGACCGCGAGGTGGAAGTGCTCGAGGTGGGCGTGCGTCTCCCCGCCCTCTTCCCCG
>DATEAV010000130.1:0-10460 GCA_035288185.1 Anaerolineales bacterium
ACCGGCCGCAGATTCAAGTCGATCCGGTCCACCAGCGGGCCGGCGACCGAGGCAAGCCGAAGCGAGCCGTCGGCCTGCAGATCCACCAGCGTCTGCAGGTCCTCTTCGGGGATCGCCGTCTCATCCAGGACGTCGCATTCCCCCGTGAGAAGCTGTTGTACACCGACCCCGGGCTCAACGCCGACGAAGCGGAAGACCAGGATCTCAAATCCAGGTAATCCTTCCGCGGCCCGGAAGTAGTTCGGGTTGCGACGGAACACGATCGCATCCCCCTGGCGCCATTCTTCCATCTCATACGGGCCCCATCCGACAGGCCGGCGGTTGGCGGCCTCGTCCTCGGCGAGTTCGGCGGCAGGCACCGTCCCCAGCAGATGCCTCGGGAGTGGCGACCAGAAGTTGGACGCATACTCCGCGTCGAGGAATCCGGGAATTCCGGTCCAGCGCACGGTTCTCCCATCCACCGCAGCGTAGTCATAGGTACGATCGAGGAGGTAGCGGCCGATCTCGGTGTCCGGGTGGGCGCTTAGCTCATAGGAGAAGACCGAATCGTCGGCGGTGAGAGGCTCCCCGTCGGACCATGTCAGTCCTTCCCGCAGCGTGAAGTCGACGACCATCGTATCCACACTCACCGGGCCCCCTCGATAAGTCGTCGCGCAGGCAAGGCCACTGCACCCCGAAGGAAGGTAGATATCTCCGCTCTGAAGAGTCTCGGGCAGCAAGGTCTCGGGATTGAGGTAGATGTCGCCGCTGCCGATCTCGCGTGTCTCCATTCGCGCCGCGCCGTTCTCCAGGCTCGGCGTTTGCTCGAGGATCACGGGCTCCACCCGGAATCCGCGCAGATCGTACGGCCCGTCGTAGAGGGCCTGCAGGATGGCATCGGCCTCCCGGTTCGCCTGGCCGTAGAGTCGAAGCGGCGAGTAGAGGTAGAGGGAATCCGGCTCACGGCCCAGGCAGACGACCAGCGTCTCGGGAGGCGGTGGGTGCAGAGTCGGAGTGGCCGCCAGGGGAGACTGGCTCAAAGGCCCGGGCGTGAATGGGGCGGCCGTCTGGGATGACAAGCTGCAGGCCGCAAGCACCAGGGCCAGCGCGGCCAAGGAGAGCCGGCGATACCACAGCGCCTTGAGTGTCTGCATTCTGCCTCCGGGTGGATTCACCCGTCGCTCCGACCGCTCCCCGTCTGGCCGCGCAGGCGATCGAGGATCGCCCGATCCGTTGGAGAGAGCTCGGCGGTCTCCAGAAGATCCGGCCTGCGCTCGAGGGTCCGCCATAGCGATTGCTCCCTCCGCCAGGCCGCCACGCGGGCATGGTCTCCCGAGAGCAACACCTCCGGGACCGACCAGCCGCGAAACTCCGGCGGGCGTGTGTAGTGCGGGTATTCCAGTAGGCCGCTGGCGTGGGAATCGTCTGCGGCGGCGCCCGCATCTCCCAGCACCCCGGGGATCAAGCGGGCGACGGCGTCGATCAGGATCAAGGCAGGCAGCTCGCCGCCGGTGAGGACGAAGTCACCCACGGAAATCTCATCGGTGGCCAGATGGGCCCGGATGCGATCATCGACGCCCTCGTAGCGGCCGCAGATCAGCGCCAGCCGCGGCGCTGGCGCCAGCTCCTGCGCCACACGTTGGTCGAACACTCGGCCTTGCGGCGAGAGGAGAATCACGGGCACCTGGCTCAGGGCATCCCCAAGGGCCGTCTCGACCGAGGCGAAGACGGGCTCGGGTTTCATGATCATCCCGCCGCCCCCGCCGTAGGGCGCATCATCGGTCGTGCGGTGCTTGTCGGTCGCGCGGTCGCGGATGTCGTGGAGGTGGACTTCCAGAAGCCCCGAGGCCTGAGCCTTCCCCAAGACGCTCGCCTCCAGGTAGGCGCGCATCGCCGCCGGAATGAGGGTGAAAACGTCGACTCGCATGGGGCCTCAGAGCATGCAAACCAATCTGCTTCGACCGATGAAGACGCTCCCCGGTTGGCGCGTCCGCAATGGCCCCCACCCCCGACCCCTTCGCGTGCATCCCGGAGCGGAGCGGAGGGACCCCCGGCAGTCACCCCCATCCCTTGAGATAGAGGTATTGCCGGGGGAGGGGAGGTTTCCTAAGGAGGCAAGGGGGGTCAGGCAGAGTACTACAGACACAATGACACTGGATCAGTGCAAGAGAGACGATGGACGCTCCCGCATGTGCTCGTTCACATCATTCGCGGCCTCTCAGAAGGGCCGGAGAGGCGCCCGGTCTTGCGGAGGGCCGCTCCCCGAGACCAACCCACCCAGCCCTCACAGGCCGGGCGCGGCAAGGATTATAGCATGCCGGTACGCTCTGCCTTCCAAAGGGCCACTGCCTGGCGGGTGGCGTCAAAGCCGAGGGGCGGAATCTGGTCGGGGCGGAAGAACTCGGCCGCGTCGGCGTCATCGCCGGCGCGCAGGATGCCGCCGCGCACTTCAGCCCGGTAGACGATCACGATGCTTGCCCCACGCGCGTGCTCCTGCCCGGCGATCACATCAAGCAGCCGCGCGACATTCACCTCGAGCCCCGTCTCCTCGAGGCATTCCCGCGCCGCGGCGAGGCGAGGGTCTTCCCCGGCATCGACGAAGCCCGCGGGCAGGGTCCATTGGCCGCGGGAGGGATCATTCACCCTCCGGACAAGGAGGATTGCCCCGTCTCGCTCCACAACAACGGCAGCCGCAACCCGCGGGTTTTCAAAATGAATCCGGCCACAAGAGGGGCAGACCGGCCGCCTCCGGCCAAAGGTGAAACGGTATTCGACAGGCGCGCCACAGGAAGGGCAGTAGCGGACCGCCTCTTCGTCCGCCATCAGGATTCCCGGCGGAACCAAAGGGAAAAGACGGCGAAGGTCACCACCGCCGCTCCCAGGAGAAGTTCAACCCACTGGATCGGGCCGAGCCCGGAGACTCCTCCGTCGGCGGGAACTTGGGGTTCCGCGGCGACCGGTTGAGGTGTGGGAGTCGGAGTAGGCGTGCGCGTCGGGGTGGGGGTGGGGGTCGGCGTCGGCGTGGCGGTCGGGGTCTCCAAGGGCGGATACCCAACCCCTGGCGCCGGAGTTGGCAGCGGACCGCCACCGCCGATCCCGTCTGGCGTGCCCGCCTGCGTTTCCTGCGAGGGCATGCCGCCGCCGTAGCCGACAGGCGAGGTCGGTGTGGCCGCCTGGGCATCCTCGGCAAAGGCCTGGAGGGCAGGCAAAGTTGTCGGGGTCTCGCCGGCCACGGACCGCTCCAGGGGCGGGCTCTCTTCCACGGCGGTGCCCTCGAGCTCCGGCGCGGCTCCCAGCATCACTTGCTCCGCCGCCGGGGCCGGCGCCGCCGCGCCGAGCGCAAACCGGGAGAGACCCTGGGTGAGCACGTCGAGCCCGGTCACGATCATAAATGCCACGGTGGCGATGGCCGTCGCCAGGCGCAGCGCCGGGTAGGCTGGACGGCGCGGCCGGATGCCCACCATCTGGGGGGTAAGGGTGAAACTCCTGGGCGGGCGCAGCGAGGGCAGAGATCGAAGCGCTGCCTTCGTCTGGCGCAGGCCTTCGAGAGTCTCGCGCAGGGCGGAGTCGTCTTGCAGGCGCGCCTCCATCCCCGCGGCCTCGCCGGGGGCAAGCTGCCCATCCAGGTAGGCAGAAAGGCGCTCGAGATCGCGCGTGGATAGTCGGCTAGGCCCACTCATGGTGCTGCCTCATCTTCCAGACGAAAGGCCGCCGGAAGAAGTTCCCGGAATCGCTGCAGGCAATCCCGCAGGCGGAGCCGTGCTCGGGCAAGCCGGCTCTTCACGGTTCCCAGGGGTAAGGCGGCCACGGCCGAAATCTCGGCGTAGTCGTATCCCTGCACGTCGGCCAGGATGACCACCACGCGAAAATCGTCCGGGAGGCGGTTGAGGCAATCCTGGATCGCTTTCGAAAGCTCGGCCTGCTCCATGGCCGCTTCCGGCCGCAGCGGGCCCGAGGTGCGGAGCCCGGCGCCATCGTCTTCCAGATCGACTTCCGATTCGAGGATCGCTTCCAGAGAGGCGGCCGGCCTACGCTTCCGCCGGCGTAGCTCGTCGTAGCAGATGTTGGTGACGATGCGCAGCAGCCAACTGCGGAACGAGCCGCCCCGGAACGCCTTCAGGCCGCGGTAGGCGGCCAGGAACGCCTCCTGGGCGGCATCAGCCGCGCTGTTGGCGTCGCCGAAGATCCGGTAGGCGAGGTTGTAGACCTGCGTCTGATACGCCAGCACCAGCCGATTGAAGGAATCGAGATCCCCGCGTTGGGCCTCGAGGATCAGCGCAGCCTCGTCCATCGGGGCGAATGATAGCGCACCCCCGATGCCCCTACAAGCGCCTCAGACCCTCGTCCCTGCCTTTCGAAGCGCGAAGCCAAACAACGCCCGCCAGAGCAGCATCAAGGCGGCCGTGCTTCCGGCCATCACCAGGACAAAGATGCCCACGACCTCGCTCCCGAGCCACAAGCTCCTCTGCCAGACACCGGCCGGCGCGGCGAGCAGCGCGCCGACGAGGACGCGCCCGAGGGCCGAGCTTCTGCGCAGGCGTCCTGGATCGAACAAGCCAAGCCAGGGGGCGATGGCAAACCATGCCGCGCCAAAGGGAATCCAGGTCGCCGCCAGGCCAAGCTCCCGGTGCGAAGCAAGTCCGAGAGGCGTTGCTACGAGATACATCAGCAGATCGCCGGCGGCAGCGAACAGGATTGCGGCGCGCCCAACGCGATGGGCCATGCTTCGAGCTTGCGAACGAATCTCCGAGCGATCCCTGGGGGATCCTTCTCCGCGGTTGAGACACCCTACATTGCCCCCACCCCGTTCGGGCCGCGAAGCCCTGGCCCGCCGGCCGTTCGCCCCGCGGGCTGGCGCCCGCACGGCGCCGGCCCGGACGGGGGGCGACACCTGCCCCGAACCGCAGGTGCGGGGGACGGCCCCTGCCCCTTCGCGTGCATCCCGTAGCGACACTTGCACCTGCATGCACACTTGCACTGGCGCTGCGCGCCAGCGCAGTGCCAGTGAGTGCAGGTGAGCGGAGGGACCCCCGGCAGTTGCTCGAATTCAACATTCTGAGGGGGACATGCCGGGGGAGGGGAGGTTGATCTAAGGACACGTCCTTAGACCGCGTCCCCCCTCTCCGCTTTCGATCCGCGCGCGGGAAGAGGCGTGGCAAGCGGAGCCCCAAAGGGGTGCTGCGCGAAGGGGGGAAGGGGGGCCGCATCGTCCCGACCCAGCACCTGCGGTCTGGGCACACTTGCACTAGCGCTGCGCGCCAGCGCAGTGCCAGTGGGTGTGTCCTTCGGGAGGGCTCCGCGGCCCGAATGGGGTATGGCCGAAGTATGTGAGAATAGGAAGCCGATAGGCGCTAGGAGTGTATCGACTGGGGGCCTGCTTTCGCTCTGATCCGATCTGTTCACAGGCCCTCACCTCGCGCAACGAGACGAGAATCCTAACCCATCCTGGGCCCACCCTCATCCCGTTTGGCGCCTGGGGATTCACCGCGGACAGCGCAGAGCACTCCGTGATTCCGACTTCCCTCCGCGTTTCCCGTGCTCACCGCAGGGGTTGCGTTGAGAGGGGAGGCCGCGGGCGCGGCCCGCGGCCTCCCCTGCGTGGCCTACGGGATGACGGTCACCGTGGCCGACATCCCGCTGTCGCCCGGGCCGCCATGGGCCGAGCAGTAGTAGCGGAAGATCCCAGGAGTGTCGAACGTGAAGGAAAAGCTTTCGTCGGGGCCAAAGAGACCGCTATCCCACAGGCCGTCGTCGCTGGTGGACGAGTGGGGCGCGTCGTCTTTGTTGGTCCAGGTCAGCGTGGCTCCGGCACGGACGACGAGGTTGGCCTCGGCGAAGCGGAAGTCTTCCATTTCCACCTCCACCGAAGCCCCCTCGGCGACGGTAAGGTTGAACCGCGGGTTGGTGTTCTCGCCCCCAACGGGGACATCGTCGCCGGGGAACTCGTACGTGCCGATCGTCCCCGCGTCGATGTGGAGCATGGCATAGAGCCCCGGCGTGAGCTTGGTGACGTCCACGGTCACCTCAACGTCTTGGTTCACGCCCCGAGTCACGGCAGCCCACCCAGCGACCGGGCCGGGCCCGCCGTTCGCCTCGCTGTGGATGACAATCCACGATGGGCCGGAAGCGACAATCTCATCGACCGTGAGCGTACCGTCGACCACCGGCTGATCGCTCACGGTCACCGCGGGCGTGAGCTCCGGCAGCGCGACCTCGAAGGGGACGTTCGTCTGATCCCCTGCTACGGGCACGTCGGCGCCCGGGAACTCGTACGTGCCGATGGTCCCCGCATCGACGTGAAGCATGGCATAGAGCACAGGCGTGGCGGCGGCCGCATCAATCTCGACAACGACCCCGGTGGATTCACCTTCGGGTACCGCCGCATAGCCGACGATCGGCCCCGGGCCCCCGCTCTGCTCAGTGTGAATGACGATCCAGGATGGTTCCGCGGCGGTGATCGAATCGATCGTGACCGTGCCGCCCGACGCGTCCTGATCGCTCACGCTCACCGATGGCTCGGCCTGCACCATCGGCTCGGTCGGGATCGGCTCCGGCGTGGCCACGGGGGCCGATCCACCGCAGGCCGCCAGGGCCAGCGCGAGCAGCGAACCGAGGGAAGAAATACGGATCCTCACAGCTTGCCTCCTCTGGGCGAATTGAAGGGCCAGATGACCCTTCAGCACACCATACGTCTTCGGAGGCTCGATTGGATTTCTTGGATCTTGAACGAGGGGTCGCGGACGTGCAGGCTAGAGCTCAGCGTTGAGGACGCGCGGCCCCGTAGGTTGGGGGCTGCCGCCGGAGGGCTCGATGGTCACTCCCACCCCGGCAAACTCGCCCACGGGAACCGGTGAAGTGAGGACCGCAGACGTGAACCACGAGTCTGGATCGGCCCGGAAGAGGCCGGCGCTCACCCGCGAGCCGTCGGCCCGCACAAGCCAGGCCTGGTATTCCTGGTCCGAGCCGAGCGGGTCGAGCCCCCACATGTGGACGACGGCAAACCGTCGCTCCGGATCGTAGAGGAACGTCCCGCCCACGGATTCCCCATCGAGAAGGATGACCTCCGCCGTTGGATAGGACGCCAGAGAGATGGCCGTCTGATCCACTTGCAGGTCTTGCAGGATTCGGGCCTGATCGGAACGAAGCGAGCGGACCTCCCAGACCAACGCCAGGTTGACGACGAGCAGCGCAGCCATGCCGGCGGCCAGTCCCAAGCGCGGCAGGAGGCTGGGTCTGGCCCGAGAGCGGCCGGGGCGGCGCACCGGGCCGAGGCCGGCAATCAGCCGCGCCCGCGCTCGCGGCGAAGGCAAGACCGGGGCGGGCGCCGCCAGGAGCGCTTGCGCCACCACTTGATAGTCGCCCAGCGCCGCTCGGCAAGAGTCGCAAATGGCCAGATGCTTCTCGACCGTGGCGCGTTCGTCGGGGTCGAGGGCTTCGACCGCATACGCACCCAGGAGGGCTCTGACGTGCCCGCGATCCTCAGATCTCATGCTTCACCCGTACGGCTCCTCTTCTTAACGTCTGATCCGGGCCGTTCGGATCTCTTGCCCGCCATCCCCTCCTCAATCCAGCCGTCCCGCAGACGCTCCATCCCCAGCCGAAGGCGTGTCTTCACCGTTCCCAGCGGCAAGCCGAGCATCTCGGCCATCTGACTGTGGGTCAGGCCCTGGTAGTAGGCCAGCTCGATCACCTGGCGTTGACCATCCGGCAGCTCGGCGAGGGCGAAACGCAGGCTGCGCCAGCGGGCCTCCTCGGAGCCGCTGCCGGGCGCCTGCAGATCCGGGCGGCCGTCTTCGAGGTCAGATAGGGAGGCCTCGGCCAGCGCGGGCCGGCGCGCCTCGAGGCGAATCCGGTCGAGAGCATTGTTGCGCGCGATGGTCAGGAGCCAGGTGAGAAGCGCGCCGCGAGTCGGGCTGAATGCCCGGGCCCGAGTCCAGAGCTTGAGAAACGCGTCCTGGGTGACCTCTTCGGCCGAGGCCCTGTCGCCAAGCATTCGGGTGGCTAGCGCGAAGACTCGGGAAACGTGCCGGTCGTAGAGCTCGAGGAACGCGCTGCGGTCGCCTTGCGCCACACGCTCGACGAGGGCCGGGTCGGGCAGATCGGAGAAGTACTCGTTGCTGCGCATCGGACGCGACGGTGTCGGCGACGTGCCTTGGGGGACCTTTTGAGCGGATGGCCAGACCGGCGAGGACCTCCGGCTGCAATTCTACCAGCCTCCTTACTCAGAAAAACGCCTTGACCTCGGGCGGGGGCCATTGCCCCCCAGCCTGACCCCGAATTCCAGCCCGCGCCGGCAGATTCGAAGGATTTGAATGGACGCTGGGTGGTTGACCAGTTGGCTCGCTTAAAGTAGACTCAATCTATCCGAGTTGCCGCATCCTCTTCCCTCTCGTAGCGCCCAGGGGACGCCGGACCAAGCCTCCGCAGGGAATCTCAACAGTCTGGACCTTCGGGCCATGTCCCCCTTCGCGAAGGATTGTAGAGGTCGGCATACACAGGTGCTGGCACCGATGAGGTTTGCGCCCTTTTTCGCGCCCGCATAGGCAGACGACGATGTCGACCACGACTACAAACAGGAAGACCCGAAAGCAGCTCGAGGAGGAGATCCACGCCCTGCGGGAGGACCTCGCCTCGCAGGATGCGCCGAAGGCCGGTCGGGCCCTCCCCGAAGGCGCAGGCCTGCCTCTCGTCGAGACACTGAGTGCGCTCGTCGATCACAGCCCGGTGGCCATGGTCGGCCTGGACTTAGACATGCGCGTGGTTCTCTGGAATCCATCGGCCGAAGAGCTCTTCGGCTACACCTCGCAGGAAGCCGTCGGGCGCAGCCTCGATGACCTCGTCGCATTCCTTTCCGAAGTGCGGTCGGAGGCGGTTGGCTACTCCACGCTGGTGCGCGGCGGCGGTACGGTGCACGTTCTCACCCAGCGCTGCCACAAGAACGGCACACTGATTGACGTCGAAGCCTACTCGATCACCGTGACAGCGGACGGGAAGCCGGCGGGGGTGATCGCCGTCTACCACGACATCCGCGACCGACGGCAGGCCATGGAAAGGCTGCGGCACCAGAACCGCTACTACGAGGCCCTGGTGCGAAACAGCCCTGTGGCCATCGTGACCACCGACCTGGATGCGACCGTCGTCTCCTGGAACCCGGCGGCGGTCTCGCTCTTTGCGTACACCGAGCAGGAAGCGCTCGGCCGGAATCTGGACGATCTGGTGGCCAAGGCCGCTGAGATCCGGGCGGAGGCGGTTGCCTACTCGGAACAGGCTTCCCGGGGGGAACGCCCGGTGCAGGCTCTGACCCGGCGGACCCGCAAGGACGGGAGCCTGGTCGAGGTGGAGGTCCTGGCGGTCCCGGTCGTGGTCGGCGGGGAGCGGGTGGGCTTTATCGCGCTCTACCACGACATCAGCGAGCTGCAACGAGCCCGTCACGAGGCCGAGGCCGCCAATCAGGCCAAGGGCGCCTTCCTGGCGACGATGAGCCACGAGATCCGCACCCCGCTGAACGCCATCATCGGCATGGCCGGGCTTCTCCTCGACACCGACCTGGCGGGGGAGCCGCGGGAGTATGCCCAGATCATCCGCGGCAGCGCCGACGAGCTTCTCTCGCTCATCAATGACGTCCTCGATTTCTCCAAGATCGAGGCGGGGCGCATGGAGCTCGAATCGCAGCCGTTCGACCTGCGCGATTGCCTGGAGGCCTCGCTCGATCTGTTGGCCGCGCAGGCCGCGGCCAAGCATCTCGACCTTGCGTACAGTATCGAAGACAACGTTCCCCCGGACGTGGTGGGAGATGTGATTCGCCTTCGCCAGATCGTGATCAACCTGGTCGGCAACGCGATCAAGTTCACCGAACACGGCGAAGTCGTCCTGGGGGTTCATGCGGAGGGGGTCGAGAACGGGGTGCACCGGATCCACTTCTCCGTCCGCGACACCGGGATCGGCATCCCACCCGACCGCGCCGACCGGCTCTTCCAATCATTCACTCAGGCCGATGCCTCGACCACCCGGCGTTACGGGGGGACCGGGCTCGGCCTGGCCATCTGCAAGCGACTCACCGAGATGATGGGCGGGAGAATCTGGGTGGAGAGCGAGGGGACTCCCGGCAAAGGCTCCGTCTTTCACTTCATCCTCGCGATGGCCGAATCTGCCGGCGCTTCCTATCGTCCCCCACGAATGCGCGAGCAGCCCAGTCTGCACGGTCGGCGGCTTCTCTTCGTCGATGACAACGAGACGAATCGGCGGATTCTGGTCGCCCAAACCGAGGCATGGGGCATGCGAGTACGCACGACCCCTTTTCCCAGCGAGGCTCTGGAGTGGATTCGCCGGGGCGAGCCCTTCGACGTGGCCATCCTGGACATGCACATGCCCGAGATCGACGGCCAGGAGCTTGCGGCCGAAATCCGGAAGCTTCGCGATCCTGGCTCGCTCCCCCTGATCCTCTTCTCGTCGGTGGGCGGCGGTGAGACCTCCTCGGAATC
>DATEAV010000131.1:0-6766 GCA_035288185.1 Anaerolineales bacterium
CCCACCGCTAGGGGGCCCGTATACCTACGCCGTGGAGGCAATTTCCGCGGACGCCGCCTCGGCGCAGATGAGCGTGCAAAGCCAGGCTTGCCAGTAGCCGGGTCGCCGGATCCCGGGCGACCGCCGGCTCGGCGCGCAAGGTCGGGGGGCGCCCCGCTTCAGTCATCGGGTATGGGCGCGCCGCGGCTGGTGGAGACGATTGCCCCTAGCATGGCGACGCCCGCGGCGATGAGAAACGCCAGTCGGACACCGGAATAGAGGCCCTCTTCGGCTCCAGCCCGGGCCAGGACCGTGGTGAAAACGGCTCCGGCGATCCCGACGCCAGTGACCATCCCCACGTTTCGCGCGGTGGCCAGGACGCCGGAGGCGATCCCCTGACGAGCGCGCGGCGCGGCGCCCATCAGGGCGCTCGTATTGGGCGAGATGAAGATCCCCGTGCCCAGGCCGACTACGGTGAGCCGGAGAGCCACCTGTGGGAGGGGAGTCTCCGGCTCCAGAGTCGCCAGAAGCACGAGGCCGAGGCTGAGAATCCCCATCCCGAGCGAGGAGAGCAGGCGTGACCCGATTCGGTCGGAGAGCGCGCCGCTGAGTGGGGCGGCGACGGCCATGACCAGGGGCTGCGCGGTGAGAAGGAGCCCGGCTTGCGCCGAGGTGAGATCGCGTCCCTGGATGAGGTAGAAGGGCATCAGGAAGACAACGCTGTAGATGCAAATGTAGTTAAGGAAGGCGGTGGCCGTCGCCGCGGCGAACAACCTGCGCCCGAAGAGAGCCAGATCGAGCATCGGTTGGGCCGCCCGCCGCTCGATGGCGATGAAGGCTCCCAGGAGAACCACGGCCGCCCCAAGAAGGGCAAGGATGCCCGGCGAGCCCCAACCCCATGCGTGGCCGAGGTTGAGAGCCAGGAGCATAGAAATGAGGCCGGCCAGGAACGAGAGGGCGCCGGCCAGATCGAACCGCTCGGCGCGCGCCGGCGGCGGGTCGGCCGGGATGGCGCGGGCGCTCAGGGCGAATGCCAGCGCGCCGACCGGCAGGTTGATCGTGAAAATGGCCTGCCATCCGAAGCGGCCGGCCAGCCAGCCCCCGAGCGACGGCCCGACCGTGAGCCCGAGATACGTCATCGTGGCCTGCAGCCCAAGTGCCCGCCCGCGCTCCCTGGGAGGGAAGGTCTTCGTCAGGATGGCGGGGGCGTTGGCGAAGAGCATCGCTGCGCCGAGCGCCTGCGCGCCGCGCGCCGCGATCAAAGCGCCGGCGCCGGGAGAAAGGGCGCAGAGGCCCGAGCCCAGGGTGAAGATGGCGAAGCCCGCCAGATAGACCGCCCTCTGCCCTCGAATGTCGCCCAAGCGACCGAAGGTGAGCAGAAGCCCGCTCACCACCAGAAGATAGATCGTGACGACCCACTCGATCTCGGCGACGCTGCTTCCGAAGGCCACCCGAATGAGGGGCAGAACGGTGTTGACCACGCTCCCGTCGAGGGCCGACATGAAGCTGCCCACGCCGATGGCGAGAAGGACCAGCCACTTCTGATCGCTTTCTCTGGAAACTGGCATCGAGGCCATGAGTCGGCCCTCGGCCGTGCCCCTGCGAGACGGTTGGCCATTCTACTCCAATCCTATGCTAGACTGTCCGAGCCGCGCCCCGGGAGGACCCATGGCTCTCCCCTTCCCTGCACGAGGCCGTCCCAAGGAAGAGATTCTGGCCGAGATGCGTCTGGCCCGCGATCGCGACGTCCGCTGGCGCGACGGGCGCGTCTTCGGCCTGGTGTACCAAATCGGCGAGGAGGTGGAAGACCTGCTCAAGGAAGCCTTCACCCTCTTCTTCGCCGAAAATGGACTCAACCCGGCGGCCTTTCCCAGCCTGCGCAAGTTTGAGACGGAAGTGGTGGCGATGACCGCTTCCCTGCTTGGAGGCGACGAGAACGTCGCAGGGACCGTGACCTCCGGCGGGACGGAGAGCCTCTTGATGGCCGTCAAGACGGCGCGCGATTGGGCCCGCGCCCATCGTCCGGAGATCCGCACCCCGGAGATGGTCCTTCCGGTCACGGCGCATCCGGCCTTCGACAAAGCCGGAGAGTACTTCGGCGTCCGCCCGGTTCACACGGCGCTGGACGCCGGTTATCGCGCCGATGTCGAGGCGGCCCGCGCCGCGATCAACCCGAACACCATCCTGATCGTCGGTTCGGCGCCAGCGTATCCCCATGGCGTCGTCGACCCGATCGCCAACCTGGCGGCCCTGGCTGAGGAGCGCGGGCTCCTCTGCCACGTCGACGCCTGTGTGGGCGGCTTCATGCTGCCCTTCGTGCGCGCCCTGGGCTATCCGGTGCCCGAGTTCGATCTCCGGGTGCCCGGCGTCACCTCGATTTCCGCCGACCTGCACAAATATGGCTATGCCGCCAAAGGTGCCTCCGTCATCCTCTACCGCACGCCGGAGCTCCGCCGTCACCAGTTCTTCATCTACACCGATTGGCCCGGCGGCATCTACCCTTCGCCTGCTCTGGCCGGCACGAAGCCCGGCGGCCCGGTGGCCGCGGCCTGGGCCCTGTTGCACTTCCTCGGCCGGGAGGGCTACCTGGCGATCACCGAGGAGGTGATGCTCACGACTCGCAAGATCCAGGCGGGGATCGGCGAGATCCCCGGGATCCAGGTGCTGGGCGAGCCGGCGATGAGCGTCTTTGCCATTGGATCCGACGGCGCCGACGTCTACGAGGTGGCCGATGAGCTGGCGCTGCGCGGATGGTACTTCGACCGCCAGCATTTCCCTCCCAGCCTGCATCTCACCGTCACCTACGCCCATCGCGCGTTTGCGGAGGACTTCATCGCCGCCTTGGCGGACTCGGCCGCCATCGTGCGCAGGCCCAGCCTTCGGCGGACGGCGAGCAAGCTTCTGATCCGTGTCGCCAACGCCGCCGTGCGCCTCCTGCCGGAGCGCTGGGTGAGCGGATTGATGAAACGGGCGTCCTCTCTCCTGGGCGGCTCGGGCGGCGAGCTGCCAGGGCGCAGCGCGCCCATGTATGGAATGATCGGAACCCTCCCGAATCGTGGGGACCTGCGGGAGCTCGTCCTGGACCTGATCGACCAAATGACCCGCTACCAGGGGCCTCCGGCGCAATAGCCGCCTCCTGGCCGAGAAGCCGAAGGAGGATCCCATGAGCGTGCAGACCCCGGCCCGCCGCGCCCAGATCTCGTTCTGGACCAAGCTGGTCTTCGGCTCCGGCGACTGGAGCATTTCCAGCTTCGGAACGCTCCGGCAGATCTTCTACGCCATCTTTCTCACCGATGTCGTCGGCCTCGAAGCGCGGCTGGCTTCGGTCGTTGCACTGGTGGGGGTGGTCTGGGACGCGATCAACGATCCGCTGGTGGGAATGCTTAGCGACCGGGTGCGGACGCGGTGGGGGCGCCGCCGCCCGTTCTTGCTGCTCTTCTCGATCCCCTTCGGACTCGGCTTTGCCCTTCTGTGGTGGGCGCCGCCGTGGGAGAGCCAGCTCGCCCTGGCCCTCTCCGTTACCCTCGTCTTCATGCTGAGCGACACCTTCCAGACGATGGTTTTCGTCCCCCTCTATGCCCTCACCCCGGAGATTACGCCGGACTACGATGAGCGCACCACGCTGATTACCTATCGCATGTTCTTCAATCTTATGGCCTCCTTGGTGACGGCCGTTGCTGCGCCTGCCATCGTCGACGCCGTCCTGGCCGGCGGGGCGACCCAACAGCAGGGCTATCTGATTGTGGGGGCCCTCTTCGGGGGCGCGGCGGTGATCCCCTTGCTCCTGATCTTTCTTTTCATCCGGGAGAAGCCCCGCTCGGAAGAGCAGATCGCGCGGGAACGTCAGACGCCCCTGGGGGAGATCCTGAAGCAGGCCTGGGCGAACGTCCCGTTCCGCTTCGCCACGGGGATCTATATGCTTAATTGGATCACCTTCGACCTGGTGGCCCTGGTCTTGCCGTTCTTCCTGGCCTACTGGGTGGCAAGAGGCAACCTGCTGGAAAAGGCTCTTGGGCTTCCCCTTGAGTCGGCCGTCTTCGCCCTACTGCTGATCACCTCGGTGGTGATGCTGCCACTCTGGTTGCGGCTTTCCCAACGCTGGAGCAAACACATCGCCTACATTGTGGGGATGAGTTTCTGGGCCGGGGTGCAACTCCTGATCTTTAGCGTCCAGCCGGGGCAGGTGAGCTACATCCTTGTGCTGGCCGTCCTGGCGGGGATCTCGGTTTCGACGGCGCACGTCTTGCCGGATGCCATCTTCCCCGATGTGATCGAGTGGGACGAGCTGCGCACGCGTTCGCGGCGAGAGGGGATCTATTACGGCGTCAAGAACTTCGTGCGGAAGCTTGCGGGTGCGCTGGCGATCTTCCTGGCGCTGCAGGTGTTGGGGTGGTCCGGGTATCAGACGCCGCCCGAAGGAGCCACGCAGTTCACCCAATCGCCGGTCACGCTGACGGCGATCCGGGTGCTCATCGGGCCCTTCGGCGCCGTGCTGCTCTTCAGCGCAATTCTCATGGCCTGGTTCTATCCGCTTAATCGTGACCGGCACGCTCGCGTGCGGGCGCTGCTGGCGCGCCGGCGCGAGCGGCAGCTGGACCGGGCCTCACCCGAGGATCAGCCGTAACCCCACGAAGAACAGCAGCGCCAGCGCCGACTTGCGAAAGGCAGAGGGACTAAGAAGACCGCCGAGGGCGCCGCCGATGAGGACTCCGGTCGCCAGGGGGGCCAGGCTGAGCGCGTAGCCTCTCCAGACCGAGGTGGTGAGGTTTCCTGCCAGCGCGTGGCCCAGGACCACAGCCAGATCGCCGACAAGGAAAAGGCCCTGGAGATTGGCCCGAAACTCGGCGGGTGGCCAGCCCTTCAAATCCGCATAAAGGACCGCGGGTGGGCCCGATGTGTTGTAGGCGCCGCCGAACGCCCCCGCCAGGAAACCAAACAGGTAGGCCCAGGCCGGATGCGACAACCGGGGAAGCCTCGGAGCGATGAGAGCGTAGAGGGAATACCCCGCGATCACCACGCCGAGGCCCGCCAGAGCGGGCCTGTCCGGGACGGCGCGCAACGCCACGAGGCCGACCGGCGTCCCCACGACGAGCGCCACGACCAATGGCCTGATGGCCCGAAGCCGGATGGACTGCCGCTGGCGTACCAGTAGCACGAGCTCGAGCGTGCCTGCCAGAAGCGCCACAAGGGGCGCGGCCGTTCTCAGGCCGATCCACTCCGGCAGCAACGCCATGGCCACCAGTGCCGACCCGAAGCCTGTGAGGCTTTGCGTCAGGCAGGCGAGGAAGGCCACGATGTAGAGGACGATGTCTGGGCCCATGCTCACCTGAGGCGCCGCGGCCCCGAAGGAGGGATTCGCGTCGGCTC
Organism: Anaerolineales bacterium; assembly: GCA_035288185.1. Classification (GTDB taxonomy): domain Bacteria; phylum Chloroflexota; class Anaerolineae; order Anaerolineales; family E44-bin32; genus DATEAV01. The sequence goes on from DATEAV010000131.1 coordinate 5,347, forward strand.
TCCCCAACTGCAGCGGGCGTGAAACGTCGGTTGTAGGGGCGGGTCTCCGAAAGTGCCGGGTGACCTTACCGGCGAGACCCGCCCCTACGAGGTTTTCGCGTCCGCCATCCCCCGTATCAACCCGCCAGGCTGACAAGTACGGCAGAAGTTGGTGATGCGCTGATTGGCGGTGATGGAGGAGATGGCCGTGCCGCAGCGAGGGCAAGGCTCGCCGGCCCGCATGTGGACGGCGAAGAACTCGCGCGGCTTGAGATGGATCGCCTCGCCCATCTCCTGGCGCACCTTTTCGGTGGATTCAACCAGCGTCGTCCGCAACGAGGAGTAGAGCCGGTCGATCTCCTCGGAGGTAAGGCTCGTGCGCTTACGGTATGGGTGGATCCGGGCGTGCCAGAGGATCTCGTCTGCGTAGGCGTTGCCGATGCCGGCCAAGCACGATGCCCGGGTGAGGATGCCTTTGATTTCGCCCCGGAATGGGCGCAGCCGGCTCCGGAACTCTTCGGGGGAGACATCGAGCGCCTCGGGGCCCATCTCGTCGAAGGTGGGCACGGCCCCCAGGTCTCGCGTCAGGTAGAGCTGGCCCATGCGCTTGGCGTCCACGTAGCGCAGCTCTTCCGCAGGGGGGTCGAAGCGGAACACGACGTGGACCGGCCCGGCCTTGGGCTCGCTCGGCGCGCAGAGCTGAAAGCGGCCGGTCAGTTTGGGGTTGACAGCCAGTAGGTACGGGGATCCGGCGAAGGTGAGAAGCAGAAATTTGCCGCGGCGGGCCGCGGACTCCAGGGTGAGGCCTGTGAGCACCCGGGCGAAGCCCTGCCCCGTCAGATCGCGGACGACGATCGGGCCACCCCGCGGCGCAAGAGTGACCGCCTCAATGCGCCGGCCGGCCAGTCGCCGGGCGAGGACCTCGCGCACCACTTCAAGCTCTGGGAGCTCAGGCATGCTTGCGTCCTTCTCATCGATGAGCCGCGCCCGACCGGCGAGCGCGGGAAGAGGGGTCCTTGCGGACGGTGCGCCGTTTTGCGGCCCTGGCCTTGGACGGGCGGCGGCGCCGGCGCCTGAGCGGCTCGAGCATCGTGCCCCGGCACGAGGCGCTGCCGCAGCGGCAGGCGTAGATCTTGCGCAGCCGAGCGCGCTCACGGCGCGGGGCATCGAGGTGATAATCGTAGGTGATCTCCTTGCCGGGCTCGATCTCTTGGATCGCCTCGATGAAGATCCGCCCCTTCTCGAGCACCGTGTCACAGTTGGGCTCGCAGGAGTGATTGATGAAGCGGGCCTCGTTGCCATGGCGGCCGGCGTCGATCAACGTGTTCTTGTCGAGATCGAAGAGGAGAACAGGCAACTCGGGGTTGTCGTCGAGGTAGCGGCGGGCGGCTTCATCCGTCGCGATCCGTTCGCCGGCGTACTCAATGATGCGCTTCCCTTT
>DATEAV010000132.1:0-4965 GCA_035288185.1 Anaerolineales bacterium
GTCGGTGGGCCGGAGAGGTCGCGCTCGAGATGCGCATACAGCGCGCCCGGGACGTGGGCCTCCAGGTATTCCGTTGCTCCCTTCGCGGGCGCGGCGAGGTCGAAGCGGCAATCGACGATCACCCAGAGCGGGTCGTCGAGGCGGGGCAATAGGTCGGCAACGGAGATCAGAGTGCGATGAGGCATGCTGGCGGCTCCTGTTGGGCCTGGAGTATAGGCAGGCCGCGTCGTGGGGGCAATCCCTGTCCGCTGGCCTTGCCTCACAAATCGGGCTATGATGCGTCGGCCTGTTTCTCGGTTCGCTGCGACGGGCGTCGGCTGAACTGGAAGCGCGCGAGGCTGAGACCCCTGTGGGCTGGGGGTCCGTAGAGGGGGGAGGCTTGAAGTCCGGCATCGAGATCATACCCTTCGGCGATATCGCCGACCCTCGGCTGATCGCAGATCTTGAGCGCGAGGCCGAGGCGGCGGGGTGGGGGGCGCTCTCCCTCTGCGACCATGTGGGCTTTCCCATCGGCGTGGCCGATCCTTGGGTGGCCCTCGCGGCGGTTGCGGCCATCACCTCCCAAATCAGGCATTGGCCTCGAAAAGCCCACGGGGGCGGAAAGCCGCCAAGGAGTTTCTGGCCAGGCGGGGGCCCAGGGAGTCGCCCCGGCAGTGAGCTTGTGATGCTCGAAGGTGCGGATGAGGCGCGGAACGCCGAGCGGGAGTTGAAGAGATGAAGCCTATTTATCTAATCGGTCTCGATGGCGGCGGCGGTGGCGCCCGCTGCGTGGTGATCGAAGTCGGGACAAAGCGGATCACTTCCGCCTACCGGCGCTGGGCGCATCGCCCGGCGCCCGGCACCGGCGGCTGGGGGTATGACTTCGACCTTGACGGCGCGGCGCGCTGCCTCTCGGAGGCGGCGCGAGAAGCCCTTCAGCGCTCCGGTGCCTCGGCCGACGCGGTGGCGGGGATTGCAGCGACCAGCATGCGGCACGGGCTTGTCCTCCTGGATGGCGCCGGGCGGGCGCTCTTCGCCGCGCCCAATCGAGACGCCCGGGCTGCCTCCGAAGGAATGGAGCTGGCAGAGCGAGGCGAGGAACTGAGCAGGCGGACCGGCCGCTGGCCAAGCCCCGTGTTCATGGCGGCGAGGCTTCTATGGCTGGCTCGGGCCGAGCCAGATACCCTCCGGGGCGCGCGCGTCGCGCTGAACATCAACGAGTGGATCGCGCACTGGCTGGGAGGCGACGCGGCCACCGATCCCACCCAGGCCCTTGAGACCATGCTTGCGCGCCCGCAGGAGTGCGAGTGGGATCGCGAGCTGATTGAGAGCCTGGAGATCCCCTTCCGGATCCTTCCGCCCATCCGCCCGACGGGAGGGCGCGCCGGATCGCTCTCCGCAGGAGCGGCGCAGGCGTTGGGCCTGAGGCCCGGGATCCCGATCGCCGTCGGCGGGGCCGACACCCAGTGCGGGCTTCTGGGCTTGCTGGCCCTCGATGTGGGTGCTGTCGGGGCCGTTGCCGGGACGACGACTCCAATCCAGCTTGTGACGGCCGCGCCGTTGCTCGACCCGCAGGCCCGGATGTGGACCGGGGCTCACGCCCTCCCCGGCCGCTGGGTGCTCGAGAGCAATGCCGGCGCCACGGGGGATGCGGTGGAGTGGTTCGCCCGGCTGCTGCATCCCTCGTCGCCGAGCCCCGTGGCTCGCCTGGCCTCCGAGGCCGCCTCCTCGGCCCCGGGCGCAGGCGGTGCCCTCTCCACTTTGGGCGCCGTGGTGATGAACGCCCGGGCCATGTCACTCCCCATCGCGACGTTCACCATGACCCATCTCCCGGTCGGGGGCAGGGCGGTGCAGCGATCCGATGTGGCCCGCGCCACCTTGGAAGGACTCGCCTTCGGCGTTCGGGCCAACCTGCAGCAACTGATCTCGGTGGGTCAGGCGGAAATCCGTGAGCTGCGGCTCGGCGGCGGCCTGGCGCAGAGCGAGCTGTGGTGCCAGATCGTCAGTGATATCCTGGACCGGCCTGTGATTGTCCCCGCCGCCAGCGAGGCCAGCGCCCTCGGCGCGGCGATGTGCGCCGGCGTGGGCGCCGGGCTCTTCCGCGATCTCACCGAATCCGCGATGGCCCTCGCTCCCGACGGCCGGCGCTTCCTGCCCGATCGCGATCGCGCCCACACCTATCGCGATCTCTGGGCCGGTTGGGACGCCCTGCGAGCCGCGCGCGCCTCGGCGGACGAGCTCGCGGCGGGGCTGATCCTCCAGACGATGTCCGCTGCGCCGGAGCCCCCACCGGCACTGCCAACCCCCATCTTCCGTCCCCGCATCCTCGTCACCGCCGATCTCGATGAGGTGTCACTCGATCGGCTCCGTTCCCTCGGCGAAGTGACGTACGCCTCCTACCGCCAGGCAATGCGCCTGCTGAGCGGCCCCGACCTCGTGGAGGCCCTGACCGGATTCCACATCTTCATCACCGAGGTCGACGTCGTCAGCGCCGATGCCCTCGAGCACCTGCCGGACCTCCGGCTCGTCGTCTCGTGCCGCGGCCAGGCGGTGAATATCGACGTTGCAGCCTGCACGGCTTACGGGATCCCGGTTCTGCACGCGCCAGGCAGGAATGCGGATGCGGTCGCCGATCTCACCCTGGCATTCATGGTGATGCTCCTCAGGAAGCTCCCTCAGGCATCGCGGTTTCTCAAGGAGCCGGGCGGCGAGGCCGGCGACATGGCGCGGATGGGCCAGGCGTTTCAGGAGCTCCAGGGAGGGGAGCTGTGGGGGAAGTCGGTCGGCCTGGTCGGGATGGGAGCCGTCGGGAGAAAGGTCGTCGCGCGCCTGCTGCCCTTCGGAGCCCGGGTTTTGGTTTACGACCCAAATCTGTCCCCGGAGGAGATCTCGGCGAGTGGCGCTGAGGCTGTTTCGCTCACCCAACTCCTGAAGGAGGCTGATGTACTCAGCCTCCACACAGCGGTGACCGAGGAAACACGGGGGATGATCGGGAAGGCGGCGATCGCCCAAATGAAGGCGGGCGCGTTTCTGGTCAACACCGCCCGCGCCGCGCTTCTCGATGAACAGGCTCTGGAGCAGGCGTTGCGTTCGGGCCACCTCGCCGGGGCGGCGCTGGACGTGTTTGCCGTGGAGCCGCCCGGATCCGACCACCCGATGCTCTCCCTTCCCAATGTGATCGCCACCCCGCATGTCGGCGGAAACACAAGAGAGATCGGATCTCATCAGGGCGAGATCGTCGCTGACGACATCCTGCGCCTTCTCACCGGCCAGGTGCCGGCGCACGCGCTCAACCCTGAGGTGCTCGGCGGTTTCCAGTGGGAGGTGCGGAGGCCGGGGCCTCCTGCGGAAGTCGTGGCCGCACTGGCTGCGGCACCAGGCCCGGCGGTGCGCGATCTCGAGCAGGCGCCCCAGCGCGCGCCCGGGCTTCTTCAACGCGGGCTGGGGCGGCTGCGTGGCCGCGCCGCGCCGCCCGAGGCGGCCCCGGCACCCGCCGCCCCACAAACGGAGGGCTCAATGCACAACGTCATCCGTCTTTTTCTAGAGCGCGCCGCCGCTGACCCCGCCCTTCAGGCGTTCGCCAAGAACCAGAACCTGGCCACGCACTACGTGCTCACCGTGCCGAGCCTGGAGTTCTACCTGGTCTTCAAGGACGGCCTGGTCGAGACCGGTCTCGGGCCGCCCTCGCAGCCTGCGGACGTACGTCTCAAGATGAAGGCCGAGATCTTCGATAAGATGCTCAGCGGCCAGATCAACGCCACCCGGGCGGCGATGACCGGCAAGCTCTCCTTCAGCGGTGACACCCGGCGGGCGATGGGGATGCAGCGGATTCAGGGAGATCTGAGCCGGGTCTATCAGGAGGCGCGGGCCGAGGCCGGGGGGCCGGGCGATCTCTCGGCGGAAGCTCCCCGCGCGACGCCTGAGACGGCAAGGCCGCCCATCGAGCCTGTGAGGGTGGCGCCGGCCGGCGACGAAAGGGATGAGCTCGTTGGGGTGATCCGAGAGCTCTACTCCACTGGCCTGATCACAGCCACCGGCGGCAATCTCAGCATCCGGATCCCCAGCACCAAGCTTCTCTGGATCACACCCAGTGCCCTTTTCAAGGGCGACCTGAGGCCCGACGTAATGGTGCGCATCGATCTCGAGGGGCGGAGCCTGGATGAAGATGCGCGCTCCCCTTCGAGCGAGTGGCGGATGCATACCGCCGTCTATCGCGCCCGGCCGGATGTGGAAGCGGTGATCCACGCGCATGCGCCATACGCCACGATGCTGGTGATGAGCGGGCTGCCGTTCCTCCCGATCTCCACCGAGGCGGCGTTCCTGGGAGACGTTCCGAGGGTGCCGTTCATCATGCCTGGGACTCAGGAGCTGGCCGACGCCGTCACCGCCGCGTTGGGGCCGGGCCCGGCCGTGCTCCTCCAAAACCACGGGATTCTCATCGCTGCGACCAGCCTGCGCAGGGCGGCCGACCTGGCGGAGGTGCTTGAGCGGACGTCGCAGCTGATCCTGGGCTGCCACGCCGCGGGCCGAGAGCCGCCCGTGCTCCCCGACGACATCCTGGCGACTTTGAGGGAAGCGGGCAAGATGATGGGCTAGGGCTTCTCCTGGTCTCCCAGGAGTCAAGGCTTTAGCCGGTCTGGGTTCGAGGGCCTCGCGCCCGTGGGGTCAGGCGCCCGATACCCGGCTAGAGGCTCGACAGGAGGCACTTGGGCGCGCGAGAGCCTCGGGCCAATGGTCGGGGCCGCTCGAATAGGATTCGTGGTGGCGCACGCGGAATGGGGTGGGAAGGACCTTTGGCAAGTTGACATAACCCGGCAAGTCAACTTGTGCGCTAAGTCACAATTGCCCAGGAGGAATGTCACCTTCCCTACCGATCGGTAGGTTCTCAGTGCTATAGTCGAATTGAAATGCGGTGCATGTGGGTTGGTAGCCAACCGAGGCCTACTCAGAACGTCCTACCGCTGGTAGCTCAGTCCACCCGCGCTC
>DATEAV010000133.1:0-2315 GCA_035288185.1 Anaerolineales bacterium
GGAGGCGGATTACGGCGAGATCGACCGCACCTGCAGGGAGAACGGCATCCAGTGGTTTGCCTCCGTCTGGGATGAGCCCTCGGTCGATTTCCTGGCCCGGTTTGATGTCCCCTGCTACAAGCTTCCCTCGGCTGCCCTCACCGATCACGGCCTTCTGCGACGCGTGAGGCGGGAAGGCCGTCCCATCATTCTCTCGACCGGGATGTCGACGATGGAGCAGATCCGTGAGGCCGTGGGGATTCTGGGAACAGACGACCTCCTCCTCGCCCATGCGACCAGCACCTACCCCTGTGAGCCGGAGGAGCTCAACCTTCAGATGATCCGCACCCTTCGTGAGGCATTCCCCTGCCCGGTTGGGTACTCGGGCCACGAGGTGGGCCTCATCCCCTCGGTTGTGACCGTGGCGATGGGCGCCTGCCTGGTCGAGAGGCACATCACCCTTGATCGGGCGATGTGGGGCAGCGATCAGGCTGCCTCGGTTGAGCCCGGTGGATTCGAGCGGCTGGTGAAGTACATTCGGGTGACGGAGAAAGCGCTGGGCGACGGGGTGAAGCGGGTGTACCCGAGCGAGGAGCCTTCGCTGCGCAGGCTGCGCCGGATGTAGAGCTGTGAGAATCCCGAAGCTGCGCGGAGCCATCCGGTGGGCGAGATGGTTGCGAGCCGACGCCGGGCTACGCCGCCAGGTCCGGCGCGTGGACTTGTATCTGCGGCAGGCTGCCGCCGAACACCCTGCCGGTGAGGCGCCGGTCGTCTTCTTCAACGCCTCTACCCGGATCCAGGTGCCGAGCCTGAACGCGGCATTCGGCCTGCTCGCCTCGTGGGCCGTGCGGTCCGCAGGCGTGCCCGTGAGATACGCGGTTTGCCATCGGGGCATGGACCTGTGCATTCTGGGGACGAATCGGGAGGACTATGCGGCGCCGCCGCCATGCGAGCCTTGCCTGCGAACGAGCTCATCCCTCTTTCCGGATGCCTTGGTCGTGCGGTTGGAGTACGACGGGGCGACCGCCGCCCGCGCTCGGAGCGAGATCGAAGGGCTGTCCCTGGAGGAGCTCGCTCACTGGGGCCATGACGGCCTTCCTCTGGGGAAGCTCTGCCTGCCAGGGTTGCGTTGGGCTTTGCGACGGCACCGAATCCCCGACGACGAGGCGACGCGTGCGCTCTTCCGAAGATACCTGGTCTCGGCGGCAAGTCTGGCTCGGAGGTTCGAGGAGATTCTAGGCAGCATGCGGCCTCGCTCCGTCGTGGTCTTCAACGGGATCATGTACCCGGAAGCGGTTGCGCGGGCGGTGGCTCGCCGCCTGGGGATCCCGGTGATCACGCACGAGGTGGGGCTGCGGCCGTTCTCGGCGTTCTTCTCGCACCAGGATGCAACCTTTCGCGAAGTCGAGTTCTCTGCCGATTTCCGCCTCAGCGGCGAGGATGAGACGCGTCTCGACGACTACCTCTCGGAGCGATTTCAAGGGCAATTCAGCATGGCCGGGATCCGCTTCTGGCCGGAGATGAAGGCGCTGCCGGACGACCTGCTCGAGAGAATGGCGCGGCACGAGGGGACGGTCGCCGTCTTCACCAACGTCATCTTCGACACGAGCCAGGTGCACGCCAACACCCTGTTCCCGGAGATGTTTTCCTGGCTGGAGACGCTGCAGGCGGAGATCGAGCGCCGGCCGGAGACGCTCTTCGTGATCCGTGCCCATCCCGACGAGGATCGCCCAGGGAAGGAGAGCCGTGAGACGGTGGCGGCCTGGGTGGAAGAGCGCGGGCTGGCGCGCCGCCCGAACGTGGCCTTCTTCGGTCCATCGGACCACATCAGTTCCTACGAACTGATCCGTCGATCCAAGCTGGTCCTGGTCTACAACTCCTCGATCGGCCTGGAAGCCTCAATCCTGGGCGTTCCGGTTCTCTGCGCGGCCAGGGCGAGGTATACGCAGCTGCCCACCGTCTATTTTCCGGCGACGCGTGAGGAGTATGGGCGCGAGCTGCGGCGGCTTCTTGGGGCAGAGCGGATCCCCGTGCCTCCCGAATTCGCCCCGAACGCGAGGCGATTCCTCTTCTACGAGCTCTTTCAGGCCTCGCTGGATCTCTCCAAGTTTCTGACGCCGTACCCGGGGGTTCCGGGCATGGTGACGTTCTCGGACTTCCCGCCCGATGCGGTGAGTGCTCATCCCGAGATGGGTGTCATCCGGGAGGGGATACTCCGCCAGAAGCCCTTCACGATGCGAGTAGGGGCCGAGACAGTCCATCAACATCTGACAGGGCCGCCCGGCGGACGAGCGGAGGGGTGACGCAACCGTGTCGGAGGGGCGGCGGGCCGGGCT
>DATEAV010000134.1:0-7009 GCA_035288185.1 Anaerolineales bacterium
AGAAGCTGTGGGAGGTCTGTCAGAGGGTGGGAGCGTGAGCGTGGACGAGGGCCCCCGGCTGGCGGTCGTCCACGACTGGCTCACCTCGCGCGGAGGCGCCGAGCGAGCGCTCGAGGTGATCCTCGGCCTCTATCCCCGCGCGCCGGTGTACACGCTGATCTACAACCCGCAGCTGTTCGCCGATTCAGTTATCTCAGCCCGGCCCGTCCGGACCTCGTTCCTCAACCGGGTTCCAGGCGCAAGGACCCACTACCGGGCCCTCCTGCCTTTGATGCCGCTTGCCATCGAGCAACTGGACTTGGGCGGCCATGAGATCGTGCTTTCGATCAGCAACGCCGTTTCTCACGGCGTGCTGACCGGGCCCGAGCAGCTCCACATCAACTACATCCTCACCCCCATGCGTTACGTCTGGGCCCTGCAGGATGAATACCTCAGGTCGCGCCCGCTGCGCTCTCCCATGCGCTCCGCGCTTTTCCGGCTTCTCGCCCACTACCTCCGCCTGTGGGACGCTGCCGCGGCGCAGCACGTGGATCACTTCGTGGCGATCTCGCAATGGGTGAGGCGCCGCGTTTGGCGGGCCTATCGCCGCGAGGCCGAAGTGATCTACCCGCCGGTAGACGTGGAGAGGTTTCAGCCGGAAAGCCCGCGAGGAGACTACTACATCACGGTGAGCCGGCTGGTCCCCTACAAACGGGTTTCGCTCTTAGTCGAGGCCTTCAACCGGCTGTCTCAGCCTCTGATCGTCGTCGGCGACGGCCCCGAGGGGCGACGCCTGCGGGCGAAGGCCGGGCCAAGCATCCGCTTCCTGGGCTGGCAATCCGATGCGGATCTGGCAGCCCTGCTGGGCAGGGCGAAGGCGTTTGTCTTCGCGGCCGAGGAAGATTTCGGGATCGCGCCGCTCGAAGCACAGGCGGCCGGGTGCCCGGTGATCGCCTTCGGCCGCGGCGGCGTGCGGGAAACCATACTCGAAGGGGAGACGGGGCTTTTCTTCGAGGAGCCGAATGCAGAGTCGCTCCTCTCGGCGATCGCCGATTTCGAGGCGGACCCACGCGTATTCGAAGCCGTGCGGATCAGGAGGAATGCCGAGCGTTTCCGCAGAGAGCGGTTCGAGAGCCAATTTCGGCAGATGGTCGAAGAGCGATGGGGGAAGTTTGTCGAGGGCCCGGGCCAGGAGCAGCAAGGCCGAGGGCGCGATGGATGAAGGAATCGGCCGCCGGGAGGCGCTGGCCTCGGCGATCACCGGTCAGGGCGCAAGGCCATACCAGGCGATCAAGCGCATCTTCGATTTCGTGCTGGGTATTTCGTTTCTGCTTCTGGCTCTGCCTTTCATGGTCGCGGTTGCGCTCCTGATCCGGATTGGCTCCCCCGGCCCGGCCATCATTCGCCAGAGCCGGGTCGGGCGAGGGGGGTTGGGGTTCGCGATGCTCAAGTTCCGGACGATGCGCCAGGGCGCCGATGAAGATCTGGAAGATGTCCTCACCCGCGATCCGGAACTGCGGCTCACCTGGCAGCAGTTTCAAAAGCTTGTTCACGACCCGCGGCTGACGCCCGTCGGCCGCTGGCTTCGCCGGCATAGCGTGGATGAGCTGCCCCAACTATGGAACGTCGTGCGCGGAGAGATGAGCCTCGTGGGGCCTCGGCCTTTCCTCCCGGAGCAGCAGCCGTTCTATGGGCCGGCAATCGAGGAATACGCGAAGGCCCGCCCGGGAATGACGGGCCTGTGGCAGGTGAGCGGCCGCAACCGGCTCTCGTTTGAGGAGCGCGTCAAGCTGGATTTGCAGTATCTGCGGCAGCGCTCATTGCGCCTGGATCTCTTGATCCTGCTGCAAACGGCTCGGGCGGTGATCCGGGCTACAGGGGCGTTTTGAAACGGTGCCGGGACGCCCGTCGTTCCGGCGAAAGCCGGAACCCAGGTGGTTGGCTCATGCACGTGCCCGGACCCCGCCTTACGCCGGGGTGACGGGACGCCCGTCGTTCCGGCGAAAGCCGGAACCCAGGTGGTTGGCTCGTGCACGTGCCTGGGCCCCGGCTCGCGCCGGGGTGACGGGACGCCCGTCGTTCCGGCGAAAGCCGGAACCCAGGGAAACGGAAGATGACACAGCCCTGCGTCTACCTGCTGGCCAGCCGCCGCAACGGCACGTTGTACCTTGGCGTGACTTCGAGCCTCGTCAAGCGTATCTGGCAGCACAAACACGATCTCGTGGACGGGTTCAACCGTCGATATGGGGTCCACACCCTGGTTTGGTACGAGCTTCATCCCTCCAAGTAGTCGGCGATCCATCGCGAGAAGGCGATCAAGGAATGGAGGCGTCGATGCAAGCTGGCCCTGATCGAAATGGATAACCCGCACTGGCGGGACCTGTACGAAGACCTGGCATGAAGGGCCGGAGTTCTGTTCAGCCCGAAGGTCGCGCGCCAGCAGATGACGCGCGGTCAGGTGAGGGAGAAGTGAGCCTGGTGGAACTGAAAGAGACTGTGGGGGGAGGCTCCTCGGCCAGGACTCGAACCTGGAACCTAGCGGTTAACAGCCGCCCGCTCTGCCGATTGAGCTACCGAGGAAGGCCTCGGGATTATACCGCGCCGACCTCGAGCGTCAAGCCGAGAGGCTAGGGTGCATCGCCGCCTTACGGCTACAGCAACTCGAGAAACTTGTCTACGTCGATGTGGGCTTGCTTCAGAATGTGAGCCAGGGTCGAGCGCTTCACTGGCCGATGGGCCGGCACCGTGAGCTTGAGGATCTCTGGGTCCACCCGCTTCTAGAGCCTTATGTCGCTCCCTCTCTGCCGAACCACCGTCCACCCGTCCTTCTGAAGCGCTCTTACGATTTGAGTGTACGGAAGACTCGGAACCTTGCTCACACCTCGATCTCCTGGACTAGTACCTCCTCGTCCAGGAGCAGCTCGTCCTCAACCGGCTCCAAGTAGAGCTGAATGGCCTGACGGATATTTGTGATCGCCTCCTCGTTGCTGTCCCCCTCGCTGATGCACCCGGGCAGGGAGGGGACATACACCGTGAAGCCACCTTCCTGGCTTGGCTCTAGTACCACCTTGAGACGCATCGTCGCCATCCTTCCCAGTGGGCTTTTCCCGCCCAGCCACTATTCTACGCCAATCCTCTCATCCGACATGCACCCGCCGGGCAACTCGGGATTCTCCCAGCGAGTGCCGCCCATGGGCGAAGCCTGCTTTCAGGTTGCTGGTGCCTGGGTCTCGGCTATAATGAGCGCATGGGATCCGCGCAAGTCGCCGCGTCGCCCGTCAGCCTCACACCCTTCCGGCGCCGCGCCGCCATTCTTCTCCTGCCCGCACTCGCGATCGGAATCTGGCTGCTCTACACGCCCGGCGGGCTATTGGGAAGGGCCGATGCGATCGGTTATGCCGTCTGCCACCGGATCGACCTGCGTTCCTTTCATCTCGGGGTTCGGGCACTGCCTCTCTGCGCCCGCTGTACGGGCATGCATCTGGGAGCGCTTCTGGCGATCGGATTTCTCGCCGCCCGCGGCCGGGGCCGCGCAGGCCTCTACCCCGCGCCGGCCATCCTGGCCGCGTTCGCCCTCTTCGGGGCCGCCTTCGCGCTCGATGGAGTCAATTCCTACCTGCAGTTCTTCCCGGCCGCGCCCCATCTCTACGCGCCCAGCAACCTTCTGCGGCTGATCACCGGTCACCTCATGGGCATCGCCTTGGGGACCATCGTCTACGCCGGATTCAACCAGACGGTCTGGGCCAACTGGCGGGCCGAGCCGGTGATCCGCTCTCCCCTCGACCTTGCGGCGGCGCTCCTCATTGGAGCCCTCATCCTCACGGCGGTGGTGAGTGACAACCCCTTGATCCTCTACCCGCTGGCGCTCCTGAGCGCCCTGGGGGTGGTTGTCCTCCTGACCGTCGTCTATTCCATGATCAGCCTCATCCTGGGAGGCAAGGAGAACAAGGCCACCACCTGGCGCGAGTTGATGGTGCCCCTGGCCATCGGCCTCACCCTGACCTTCCTGCAGATCGGCCTCTTCGACCTCGGGCGCTACTGGATCACCGGCACCTGGAATGGCTTCACACTCTAGGAGGGGAACATGGAGACTTTGGGCGGAATTCTGACGGCGTTCGGCCTTTCTGCCAGCGCCGGGCTGAATGCCTATGTGCCTTTGCTCATCATTGCTCTCGCAGCGCGCTTCACCGATTGGATTCGCCTCAGCCCACCCTGGGACGCGCTGGAGAGCTGGTGGGTGATCGGAGCCATCGTCGTCCTCGGGCTGGTGGAGTTCTTCGCCGACAAGATTCCAGCGGTCAATCACGCCAACGACGCGATCCAGACCTTCATCCGTCCCACCGCAGGCGCGATTCTCTTCGCCGCCAGCACCGACGTGGTGACCGGGATTCATCCGGCGGTGGGGATCATCGCCGGCCTTCTCGTGGCGGGCAGCGTGCACGCGGTGAAATCGGCGGCGATCCGTCCGGCCGTCACCGCGACGACAGGCGGCGCAGGCAACCTCCCCGTGAGCGTGGCCGAAGACGTGCTGGCGACGATTCTCTCGATCCTCGCCGTCGTGGTGCCCGTTCTCATCGCCGCCTTGATCATCGTCGTGACGGCCTTCCTCGTTTGGTGGCTCTGGCGCCGGGCCAACCGGGAAGCCCTGGCTCGTGGCCGTACTGAGTAGGGAGGGGAAGCGTGACCGAACCGCCCGCCACACTTCCACCGCCGGCCGAGACGCCTTTGCCGCGCACAAGCACGATGGCCATCGTAAGCCTGGTCACCGGCGTCTTGGCCTGGTTTATGCTTCCCCTGGTCGGCGGGATCGCCGCCGTGATCACCGGCCACATGGCGAAGAAGGAGATCGCCGGATCGGGGGGATGGCTCACCGGAGACGGTCTGGCAACAGCGGGCCTCGTGTTAGGGTATGTTCACCTGGCTTTTGCCGTGGCGGCCCTTTGCATCATACTGATCTCGATCGTCCTGGGAATTGCGACGCCCCTCTTGTGCCTGGGGTTCTCGAACGAGTTCGACGCCGGCCTGCGAGCGCTCGCAGGCCTCTAGACAGGAGGGAGGCCCAGGCGTGCAATGGCGACGCCCCCGGCCGCTCGGGTGGGATATGGCGGCCGGGAGAATTCAATCGGATCTGAGGAGGAATCGATGACTGAACCGATGGGAACGCCGATGGAGGAGACGACCGAGCCAAAGAAATCTCGAACCTGGTTGATTGTCCTTATCGTGGTCCTGGTTGTGTGCTGCCTGTGCGCAGTGCTGGGCGTCGGCGGCTGGTGGCTGTGGAACAACGGGGATCGGCTGCTCGGTACGGCCAGCGCCCTTCTTCGATACGCAGTTGCCTAGAGCTTGAGGGCGGAAGGCCCCGGAGAGCGCTCGCTGGGGCTGGCCGGTTGATTCGCCTCCTCCCCTTCGCCATCCGGCGAAGGGGAGGAGGCTTCTTGTCTTCTACTCGATTCCGCTGAACTCGCGTCGGCGGTAGCGATTGACGCCGCGGCTACTCCTTGGCGCCGCCCCCGTCCCCACCGCGGACGAAGGGGCCTTGCCTGCGGATCGCCAGGCTCTGGAGCTCGGTGAGCGCCTGCAGGCAGTGCTGGCGCTCCTCCAGGGGGATGGGCAGGGCGGCGAATTCCTCAACGTCAAACACCAACCAGCGGCCGTCCGGATACACCACCAGGTCGATCGCCATGTCTTCGGCGTAGACGTCGCTGCCTCCGGGCTCGAATCGAGCCGGGCGGGTGATGTTGCAGTACCAACCTTTGAGACGATCGTCGTCGACGTCGTGAACCGCGAATACGTTGTACCAGCGGTCGAGGTAGAAGCTCTCGACGATCCGGTCGCCTCTGCGCAGCCAGAGCTCCCCCAGTTGCCTGTCGGATAAGCCGAAACGGGCTTCCAGTAGAAACCGGTTGGAGTCCTCGGCGAGAAGCCGGCACGCATACGACCTCACCTCCGTCCCGTCATGGTCCAGCTTGTGAACGGTAATGGTTCTGCTCACGGAAGAGCCTGTATCGCTTCTGCGGGCAGCCCAAGGCGGAGGCGCTCTCCCGGCCTCGGAAGGCTCATGTGGGAGGGGAAGTCAAAGCGGAGGGAAAGGCCATGGACGAGCACGCTCAACTGGGTAAGCCCTCCGCGGAAGGTCTTCTCAGCGACGACCGCCTCGAGCGCCGCGACGCCCTCCCCATCGATACGCGCCGAGTCGGGGCGGATGAGGATCGTCACCGGCCCGCTCACTCCCCCGGGCAGCGGGAGCCGCCCGATGACCGTCTCGACGGCGTTCGCATCATGTTGCGCGGGCGTGCCTTCGAGGAGGTTGGTCAGGCCAAGGAAGCGAGCGGCGAAGACGGTGGCCGGCTGAGCATACAGCTCCTCAGGAGTCCCCACCTGTTCTACGGACCCCGCGTTGAGCAGCACCACGCGATCCGCGAGCGCGAAGGCCTCTTCCTGATCGTGAGTCACGTAGAGAGTGGTCTGCGGAGGCGTTACTGGCGAGGCGCCGGCGTCGGCGCGGCCGCGCAGGATGCGCGGCAGGTCGCCTAGCAGGCGTTCGCGCAACGTCCGATCGAGCGAGCCCAACGGCTCATCGAGCATCAGAAGGCGCGGCCGCGGCGCCAGGGCTCGCGCCAGGGCCACCCGCTGCTGCTCTCCTCCGGAGAGGGGATCCACGGCCCGCCGCTCGAATCCGGGAAGGCTTACCAGGGCGAGGACCTCGGCCACGCGGGCCTCAATCTCGTCGGGTGACCTCCCTTCCCACTGCAGCCCGAAGGCGACGTTGCGTTCGACGTTCAAATGCGGGAAGAGGGCATAGTCCTGAAACATCAGCCCGAAGGAGCGTCGGTGGGGCGGGACACCGCGAAGCGACTGACCCTGCCAGAGGATATCTCCTGAGTCCGGCGCCTCGATCCCGGCTACGATTGAGAGGAGAGTCGATTTCCCGCAGCCGCTCGGGCCGAGAAGGGCGACGATCTCCCCCTCGGCGACTTCGAAGCTGACGCCGGCGAGGGCGCGGGTGGGGCCGAAGGATTTGTGGATGTCG
>DATEAV010000135.1:0-4021 GCA_035288185.1 Anaerolineales bacterium
GGAGAAACACGTTGGGAGTGACCCGTGGGAACGGCCTGCTTGAGGGTCCCCTGGCTAGGCTGCGGGCGCGAGAGGCCAATCGGCTCATCCCCGACAGGCTGCGTCGAGGTCGAATCTTGGACATCGGCTGTGGGAGCAATCCCTATTTCCTGGCGCATGCTTCCTTCCAGGAAAAATTCGCCATCGACCAGCTGCCTGACTCCCCCGCCATGGACAAGATCGCCTTCCATTCACTGGATCTCAACCTCGATCCCCGCCTCCCATTCGAGGATGATTTCTTTGACGTTATCACGATGCTGGCCGTGGTCGAGCATTTGGACCCCGCCCGGCTTGTTGATCTCTTCAGAGAGTGTCGACGAGTTCTCACGCCGGAGGGGATGGTCGCTCTGACGACGCCGGCGGCCTGGGCCGACAGGCTCCTCCGTCTCATGGCAAGAATGGGACTGGTCAGCAAGGAAGAAATCGACGAGCACGTCTATGCCTACACCCTGCCGCTGATTGGCTGGTACTTCGGGGCGGCCGGATTCCCCATGACGTCCCTGAGATTTGGCTATTTCGAGCTAGGCCTGAACATGTGGGCAACCGCCCGGCCTTGAGCCTCAGCAGATCGACTGCGGCACCCGGCCGGACCCTCCGCGACCTCGAGGTAGGATGCAGCCCCGGGCAAGATAGACTCGAAAGTGAAATCTCCCATTGCCGGGGAGGTGGGATCGGCTGCCTGAGGGACCGAGTTCACTGGCACGTCGAAACGCCGGCCTCTTCGTCTCGGTGCGCAAAGCGCCGACGCCCCTTTCGGGGCGGGCTGGTGGAGGTGCGCCCCCTTAGCGCCCTGGCCCGGCTTTCGGAACGCTCCGGCTGCATGATCCTACACGCCGAGGGCGGCGCCGACCATCACTTCTACCTCCAGGATGGGGGCATGACCTATCCCGTCTGCCTGGCGGACCCGGAGCCCCCGGCCGCGCCCGCAGGCACCTCATGAGATGGCGCACCTGGATCCGCTTTGCGCCGCTGGGGCTTCTTCTCCATGCTGCTGCTCGGAGTGATTAGTGATTGTGATCGGTGATCAGAGATTAGTGACGAGTGATCACTGGTGACTGTTGACTGTTTACTGTTGACGGATTACCGCCTCAACCTAAACTATAATCCCTCCAACTCCCCTGACCTCGCCGGAGATCCCATGCCCGCCCCGGATGAACCCCTGGCTGGACCCAATCTGAATCTGACCCCCGAACATGAAATGCTTCGACAGACCACCCGCGACTTCGCCCAGCGCGAGATCGCCCCGGTGGCGCCGCATTTCGACGAGATCGGCGAATTCCCTCGCGAGACGATCCGCAAGATGGGCAAACTCGGGCTGATGGGAATCGAGGTTCCGGAAGCCTACGGCGGAGCCGGGCTGGACAGCCTGGCCTACGTCCTGGCGTTAGAGGAAATCTCCAAGGCCGATGCCGCCCACGGCACGATCATGTCCGTCAACAACTCCCTTTTCTGCCATGGCATCCTGCGCTTCGGGACAGAAGCCCAGAAGCAGAAGTACGTCAGGCCGATCGCCGAGGGGAAAGCCATTGGGGCCTATTCCCTGACGGAACCGATGTCCGGCTCCGACGCCGGGACCATGCGCTCGCGGGCCGTCCGGCAAGGTGACGGTTACGTCCTGGACGGGCGCAAGTCTTGGGTGACCAGCGGACCGGTGGCCGATTTCATCCTGGTCTTCACCATGACCGACCCGGAGAAGGGACACAAGGGCATTACCGCCTTCCTGATCGACACCACCCGACCCGGCTTCAGCCGCGGCAAGAACGAGCCGAAGCTCGGCATCCGGGCCTCGGCCACTTGCGAAATCGTCTTCGAGGGCTACCAGGCCCCGGCCGACGAGCGGCTGGGCGGGGAGGGCGAAGGTTTCAAGATCGCCATGACCGTCCTCGATGCCGGCCGCATCGGCATTGCCTCCCAGGCCCTGGGGATCGCCGAGGCCGCCTACGAGGCCAGTCTGTCCTACGCCCGTGAGCGGGAGGCCTTCGGCCAGCCTATCGGGCAATTCCAGGGGATCGGGTTCAAATTGGCCGACATGAAGACTCACATCGAGGCCAGCCGGCTGCTCATCCTGCAAGCGGCGTTGGCCAAGCAGCGTTCCAAGCAGACTGGGGAACGCTACACGCTGCAGGCCTCGATGGCCAAGCTCTTCGCCTCCGAGACGGCCATGTTCTGCGCCCACGCCGCCGTCCAGATTCACGGCGGCGTCGGATACTCGAAGGAGTTCCCGGTCGAACGCTACTTCCGTGACGCCAAGATCACCGAGATCTACGAAGGCACGAGCGAGATCCAGCGGGTGGTGATCTCCCGACAAGAACTGGGGTTGGGCTAGGACCCGGAGGGGGGATGATCGCCGCGGCCGCGCTGATTGCCGTCGGTCTCAGTTATGGGCTGGTCCTTCTCCTGCGTCGCTATGCCCGGCCTCCCGCGGATGCCTCCCGGGTCAGCGTTCTCGGAATCTACTCTCCCGTCTTGACCAGACTCAAGATAGCTGTCCCACCCTCCTTGCAGCAAGCCCGTTTCTCTTCGCTCCGATCCGCTCTCCAGGGGAATCTCGGCCGCATCCTCGCGATCGCGGTCATCGGGGGGTGGGCGCTGTGGGTCGGCCGCAACCTGCTGAACTTCGACCCGTCCATCTGGCCGGTGGGCCGGGAATTCGGCATCGAGGTCTACGCCTTCCATTTCTGGGACCTCGTCCGAGACTGCGGGCTGTGCGGTTTGTGGAATGGGATGCTCAACGGGGGCTCTCCGTTCCTGGCCGACCCGTTCACCGGCCACCTCCATCCGCTTCCGGCCTTGGCCACGCTGCTCGCCGGCGTCGTGAATGGCGCCAAGCTGACGATTGTGGCCTCCTTTTTCCTGGCAGGCGTCGGCCAGTGGTGGATCGCGAAGCTGATGGGGGTGAGCCGTTGGGGCCGGCTGTGGACCGCCCTTGTCGCCACCAGCGCCGCCCACCTCGCCGGGCGGGTCGAGCTGGGCTCCGTCTCGGATCCATTGTCGGCCTCCGCCGCGACCCTGGCCCTTGCCGGCTCCCTCGACCTGGCCATGAACCGCAGCCGGAAAGCCGCGCTTCGCTTCGCCGTCTTGCTGGCCCTGGCCCTGCTCGCCGGGCGCGGCTACTATCAGGTCGCCCTGCTCAGCTGGTCGCCGTGGGTCCTCGCGCTGATCCTCACGCCGCATAACCGCCCCGATCGAGTGTGGAGGGAGTTCGTCCTGGCGGGCGTGATCGCCCTCCTGCTCGCCAGCATCTTTCTCGTCCCGTTCGCCCATTTTTGGCCGCAGGCGGCGAAATCCACGGACCTGGCCTTCGAGGGGTCCCAGCCGTTGGAATATGTCCCTCTCAACCTCGTCGTTCACGATTTCGACTTCTATATCACCTCGGTCCTCGGGAAGACTCCCTACCCCTACCTCCACACCCTCTTCATCGGTTGGCCGGCCGTAGTGCTGGCCGTCGTCGGCCTGGCCCTTGGGCTGAAAAGGCACCGGCGCCTCGTCGTCTGTCTGGCTCTCGGCGCCGTGTCCATGATGTGGCTCGCCTCCGGTGTGCCCTTTCGTTGGGCTGCCCTGGTCGTCCCGGACCTGGCTGCTGTGCGCCACGTGGCTCACATCGCCGGCCTGGCCATTCCCGCAATCCTAGCGCTGGCCGGATATGGTCTGGATCGCCTTCTTCAACTCCCATGGCCGCGCATCAACCTCGGCCTCAGCCGGGAGGCCAGCGGCGCCTCTTCGATAAGCCTGGCGTGGCTTCTGGCGATCCCCCTCCTGACAAGCCTGCGCACGGCGGATCGCTTCGACCAGAACTTCATCGTGATGGACGACAAGCAAGGCGTATACCAGGGGATCGAAGCCCTCGAAACCCCGAGCCTGGAGTGGGTTTCCGTGCCTTTCGGCGAGCACTACTGGGTCGAACCGGCCCTGGCCTTCGGATTGAAGCTGACCGACGTGGCTACTCCCTGGTGGTGGGAGTCCGCCGCGAACCCGGCCCCCC
>DATEAV010000136.1:0-3239 GCA_035288185.1 Anaerolineales bacterium
AGGCGGCGGGAGAAGGCGGCGATCCCCGCGGCGGCTCCGATCGTCAGGATGAGCAAGATTGCCGCAGCAACCGCGGCGGCGATCGCGTAAGGGGGATCGGCGAGGTCTCTCCCCCCCGCCTCGGCTGCCACGGCCGCCAGACCGACCGTCACCGCGCAGGCGTTCCAGATCCCGTGAATGGCAACGGCGCCAGGGTAGGCCAGAAGAATGGGGCCCGCCCTGCGCCGCACGGCCGCCTCGGCTATCGCCCATCCCGTCAGGCCCGCGGTGAAGGCGTGCATCAGGGTGGCCCCCACGCGGGCAAGCATCGTCTGAGCCCATCCGGCCCCGGGCTGAGGAAGAAAGAGCGCTTCGAAGAGGGCATAGCCCAGCCCGGCGAGGGCTCCGCCGAGGAAGGCTTCACTGGGCGTGAGAGGCAATCGGAGAAAAGGCGCCACCCCGAGGATCTTGATCCCCTCCTCGAGCATTGGGACAAGGACTGCGATGTAGGCCAGGATGCAGAATACGGTCCACGGGCTGAGCAAGATCGTGGTCAGGCTCTCATCGATCCTGCCTGGCGGGAGGCCGGGGTTCATGCTCAGCTCGAGAAAGAGATCCTGCATGCCCGGTTGGAAGGCCAACCCGGCGAAGAGGACGATGGCAAAGATGACGAGGAGCGCCGCCTCGAGGGCCAGGGCGAGAACCGGGGCGGCCCAGAGCCCCATGAGGAAGTGCCCCCAGGCGCGGGTGGGCGTGATGGGCTGGGAGATCCGCCGGACCCTGAGGGCGATGAGCGCGGCCGGAATGCCCGCGGCCAGCACCTGGGCCGCCGGCCCGAGGATCCCGGGGAGGAGCCCTTTCTCAGACGCCAGGTAGCCGGCGGCGATTGCGATCGGAAAGAGGAGAGCGATCGCCGCCAAAGCGGCGGGCGGCCGAACGCGAACGGGGCTTTTCCCCCCCAGAATCTTGCGGCCCGTCCAGTAGGCCATCGGGAGGCCGAGCAGCGAAACGGTGACGAGCGAGGCGGTTGCCCAGGCCACGGAAAGCGCGTTTCCCGAGCTGCCGGTCGCCAGGTCGATGAGCAGGATGATCAGCAAGCCGAGAGTCGCGGCGAGGCCGAGGAGGATCCCCGCCAGCGAGAGGGCTAAGACCGTCAGGCTCAGCCAGTCGGTGCGGTTCTGCATCGGGCTCAACGCTCCTCGATCGTGACCGAGAGGATCGTAACTCCCGCCGGGTTCAGGAGATTGAATAGCGGGTCGCGGCGGGGGAGGGCTTGCAGGATCTCGAGACCCGAGAGCACCTGCCCGAAGATGGTGCGGGAGCCGTTGAACTGAGGCAGCGGCGCGAGGGAAATGAAGAATTGGCTGCCGTTGGTGCCCATGCCGGCGCTGCTCATGGCGACTGCGCCGGCCTCGCCGAAGTCGAGAGAGGGATCCAGCTCCGTGGCGAAGAAGTAGCCCGGCCCGCCGAGGCCGGTGCCGCTGGGGTCGCCCGTCTCGGCGAGCACTCCGGGCAGGACGCGGTGGAAGATGGCTCCGTCGAGCCATCCTTCGCCCGCCAGAAAGACGAAGCTGTTCACCGCCATCGGGGCGGAAGCCGGGTAGAGCTCGATGACGATTTCGCCCTGGTCGAGGTGAAGAGTCGCCTGGTAGGAGGCCTCGAGGTCGATGAGCATCGGGGGCTCGCTCTCGTACTCGATCGCCGAGAGCGCCTCGAGGCGGATGG
The DNA here is from genome assembly GCA_035288185.1 of Anaerolineales bacterium. Lineage (GTDB taxonomy): Bacteria > Chloroflexota > Anaerolineae > Anaerolineales > E44-bin32 > DATEAV01. Next base: position 1,705 of record DATEAV010000136.1, read on the forward strand.
CCGCTTCGAGGTTGTTCAGGTTCAGATCCAGTTGCACCAGGTCTGCGTTGAGGTAGACCACAGGCACCGACATGATCCCCGAGATCGCGATCCTTTGGTGGGCGACTTCCACGATTTCCGCGAAGGCGCCGGACTCCAGATCCTGCTCGAAGCGCTGTGCGTCGAGATCCAGATCCTCGGCAAGCGCCACCAGCCAGGCCGGGAAGTCTTCCGGCGGCAGGCTCACCCAATCCGCCCAATTCCCGTAGAGCGCGTCGGAGAACTCCCAGAACATCCCCTGGGCGCCTGCGGCCTCGGCGGCCTGGGCGGCGAGGGAGGCCTTGTCGTTGATGGTGATCAGGGGGTATTGGTGGTAGACGAGACGGAGGTCGTCGGGATGTCGTTCCAGGAGGGCGTCGAGGAGGGGCGAGAGCGCGGCGCATCCGACGGCCTGGAAGTCACAGTAGACATCGAGCGTGATCCAGGCCTCATCGGGCCCGAGCGTCCACTCGGCCGGCGCCAGGGCTGGCAGGGGGGTGCGCGTTTGCGCCGTGGAGCGGGGGAGGGGCGTGGACGTAGGCGGAGTGGGAGTCGGGCTGGGGACCGTCGGCGTGATCCGGGTGGGCGTGGCCGTGGGCGACGTGCGCGCCTCGGTGGTGCATGCCGCGAGAACGAGTGCGAGCAGGGGGATCGCCGTCCGCTGGTCAATGTGCATGGGTGGCCTCCGGTGATGAGTAGATCCTCACCACGAACGAGGTTGTTCGGGGTTGGGCGAGATCGAGGCTCAGGCCGCGACGCGCTGCCCAGGTCTCCAATTCGGCGAAGAGGGCGGGGAACCGATCGTCCGCTACGTCGCAGGAGAACGGGTAGTGCCGCTGGCGGATGGCCTCGAGAGCCTCTCGCGGAGATCGACTGCGCGCCCAGGTGGCGAGCGTCAGCCGCCGATCGGACATTCCGTGCCCATGCATCCAGCAAGTGACCGGTTCGTCTTCGCTCACGCCCGGTCGGGGACGGTAGCCGTGCGCCGTCAGGATCTCCCTCCACTGGACGGAGATCGCCTCCGACGGATCGGAAGCCTCGTGATCCGACCAGGCCCGAAGGAACAGGCCGCCCGGCCTCAGGATGCGCAGGCTCTCACTCAGGGCTTCTTCCCAATTCTCGACGAGGTGGAGGACATGGGCGCTGACGGCCACATCGAAGGCGCCGTCGGCGAAGGGCGGCCTGGCCACGTCGCCGACCACCGTGCGAAGGCGTGAGGCCGAGCGTGGCCGATGCTCGGCAAGATAGGACAGCATGGGGCGGGAGACATCGAGCGCCGTCACGGCGAAGCCGTGCGCCAGCAGCAGGTGGGCCAGCCGTCCCGTCCCCGCGCCAAGATCAACGACCTGAGCGCCATGCGGAAGCAACTGCCCGAAGGCCTCACCGATCTCCGTTTCGATTTCGGGAGGGAAGGCCCGAGTGCGGGCGAACTCCGCCGGCTCGAGGTGGCTGCGGGCCGGGCTCATACGGGGCTCGAGGCCGGCCCAAACCAATCGAGGGCGATCACCTGGCCCGTG
>DATEAV010000137.1:0-2001 GCA_035288185.1 Anaerolineales bacterium
GGAATCCCCGGAAGAAGAACTCCCAGCCGATGAGGTCTAGGGCTGCCGTGGGAATGAGCCTCTGCACATCGGCCGGGAAGCGCTCGTAGTACTCCGTCATCGCCGGAGTCCGGGCGACCAGGATGAGGAATGGGGCTCCAATGACGGCGAAGATTGCCGTCCACTTGAGGCCGGTGCGCCAGTCGCCAAGGGAGAATCCGTATTCGGCCAGGCGGTCGCGGAAGATCAGGCCGACGAGAAGGAGTGGTATGGCCAGATAGTAGACGGCGCGTTCGGCGGCCTTCGCCAGGAGCAGGTCATCGAAAGAGGCTCCAGGAAGAAAGCGGTGGTAGGCGTCGAGGAGCAGGAGGAGCGTTGCCAGGATCAGGCTCACGGTGACCCTGGTGTCCAGTTGCAGGCCGGCCAGGCGGAAGGTTTCGGGGAGCGATGGGCGGTGGGGTTGCATGCAGGCTCCTCTTCGGGGGAATGAGTCTTCCGAGGTTAGTAGTCCAGCGCGAGGCTATGGCCGCCGGGCGCAAGGACGGCGGAGAGACGAGGCCACTCGGAGGCGATATAGGCCACTATGAGGGCCAGGAAAACGACCATCACCAGCGCTGCGATCCAGGCGCCTTTCTCTCGCTGCCGGAGAGAAATCCTCATTCGGCTTGACAGGCCGGGGGTCGTGAACGTAGAGGCGGCATAGGCCGCCAGGGCAGGCACCAGTGGAAGGTGGTAGCGTGGCTCGGCAAGGATGGGGATATAGGCAAGGAGCAGCGCCCCGGTGAGCCCGAGGACGAGGGCCCGGGCTCTGCGATCGGCCGCCCAGGCGAGGCCGAACGGAGCGCCAAGGGCGACTGCCATGAAGGGAAGGACGAGGGCCAGGTAGGCGAGCGTAAGCCACGGCTGGGGGATCGGCCCGAAGTAGTCGTTGGAGTAGAAGTAGACCAGCTCGCGGTCCTCGAGGCCGAAGAAGTGAGCGAAGCGCCCGGGGATGAGGCCGATGGTGCGCCCCGGGTCGCTGCGGATGAAGCCCAGGGCCTGATCCATCGTCCAACGGTCGCGCTCGCCATCATCCAGGATGCGGAGCGGGATCACCGAAACCCGGACGTCGAAGTTGCCGTTTCCCTGCGGGTGATAGCCGATGAAGAGATTGTAACCGGCGGAGTTTTCGACGAACGCCGGGCGGCCCAGGATGCGGCTATTGCGAACCATCCAGGGAAGGAGGACGGCGCTGGCGGCGATGGTGAGAAGCGCAGCCTGACGGAGGCCTGCCCGGGATGCGCTTCGCCATAGCCAGAGGGCGGTGAACGGGAGGAAGAGCGCCGGGGCTCCGCGCGTGAGCGTGGCCGCGCCGAGGGCGAGGCCGGCGCCCAAGGCGGCGCCGGGGCGCGCCGTGCGCGCTGCGACCAGGGAGGCGAGAAGCCCCACGAGGAGAAGCGGGAGGAAGGTGTTCTCGGAGGCCAGGCCGATGGGGTACATCCACAGGATCGGATAGAGAGCCAGGATCGCGCCGGCGAGGCGCGCCGCGCGGGGGGTTGTGCCGAGCCGAAGAGCGAGGAGGGCCGTGAGCGGGGCGAGGGCCGCACCCAGCAAAGCCTGAGCCAGGCGGGCGACCGCCAGGCGCTGGTCGAGCCCGAAGAGAAGATAGAGCCCCGCCAGGAAAAAGGGGTATCCCGGGGCGCGGAAAGTTGTGAGCAGGCCGTCCTCAGGGACGTCGGTCGTGGGGATCGTGAGCCCGTAGTAACGTTCCAGATAGGGTCGCAGAAGGGCGACGTCGTCTCGGCCATACCAGCGATACCCGTGGCCGGAAGCAAGGGACCGGGCGAGCATGTCGTACTGGTGCATGTCGTCAAGGCCGATCGGCGCGCGAAGAAAGGCCAGGACGAGCAGCAAACGAGGCAGCAGGCCGAGCGCGAAGAGGCCGAGGTAGGCGCGTGGGGGCAAGCGGTCGGGCGGAGGGCCTTGCCCGGTCAGACCTTGCGCGGGGTTCACGGGGAGAGTTGGCATGAGGGACCAGTGCCG
>DATEAV010000138.1:0-4520 GCA_035288185.1 Anaerolineales bacterium
TGATGAGACCCTCAGATCGACAAACGCCTCACCGCCGTCGATCGTGGCCTCGCCGATCTGAAGTGAGGCTCGCGAGGTCGGGGCGCTGGTGACGGCGTAGCTGGCGCGGAATTCGGAGCGCGACGGCCTGCCCGTGCGGTCCGCCAGGTGGCCATAGGCGCGCTCGGTCTCGCCGCGCTGCAAGGCCAGGACGTAGTTGTGGACGACGCCGGCGGGGGTGAGGTCGTCGACGTAGGCGGCTTGCGGGGAGCGCACGACGACCGCGACCACGGCGGCGGCAGCAAGGACCGCCAGCCCCACGAGGATCCCGAGCAGAAAGCGGTCTTGACGTAGCATCGCCCCACTCCTCCTTGCGCGGCGCCGGCGGGCCCACCACGATTATAGGGCAATGGGGAAACGGGGGCCAAGCACGCGTGTGCCGGCTCCTCGGGGTGTGAGTAGAATAGGGGCATGACCTTGAGCGTCGACCTTGTCCGCGCCAGGCGGCGGCGCCATCAGCGAGCCAGGCCGCTCCGACGTTGGGGGAGAATCGCCGTGATCACCGCGGCGGCTGTTGCCCTGGCGGTTGGCGGGGCGGCGACGCTCGCGGCGCTTGCCTTCGACGATCTTGCCAGCAACCTGCCTCCGGTGAGCGCCGTCCCCGAGTTCTTCGATCCGGCCACACACGCCTATCGCTCCACCCAGTTCTTCGACCGCAGCGGCCAGATTGTTCTCACCGCGGGCGCTGACGCAGAGCCGATCTCGCTGCAGACCCCGGTCGTCGATCCGGGGCTTGAGCTCCTGATCCGGGCTGCCGTGGCCTATTTCGATCCGGATTTCTGGGGCGCGGCCGCTACCGGCAATCCCAGTCTTCTCTTCCAGGGCCTGGCTTTCCGTGGAGCGCTCTCCGACCCCGCTCGGCCCACGATCGCCGAGCAACTCATCCGGCAGACGATCCTTCCCCCGGGCGAACACCTGCGATCACCCTTGGCCCGCGGGCTGCGGATGGCCTATCTAGCCGCTGACCTTGAGAGGGCCTACTCCAGAGAGCAGATCCTCGAGTGGTACCTCAACAGCGCCTACTTCGGCCACGGGGCCTACGGTCCGCAGGCCGCGGCGCGCGTGTATTTCGGGCGGGCCTTGGCGGACCTTGATCTCGCTCAAGTGGCCATGCTCACCGCCATCCCCGCCTCTCCGGGCCTCAATCCCATCGACGCGCCTCAACAGGCCAAGGCGCGCCAGGTGGAGGTGCTCGAGGCCATGGCGGGCCAGGAGGCGGCTCCTCCGGAGGGGATCGAGGAGGCGCTGGCCGCACCCCTGCGCCTGCGCCCGGATCACCCCGAACCCGGAGACCCAACCGCGGAATACGTGTCGCTGGCGCGGCAACAACTGGCCGATCTCCTCGGCCCCGAGTTCGCCTATCGAGGAGGGCTGCGCGTGCTGACCAGCCTCGACCTCGATCTCCAGTTCCAGGCGGCCTGCGTCGCGGCTACACAGGCCGCCCGCCTCTCAGGCGCGCCGCCCGGGACGATCCTCCCGGCTGCCGACGGCGCGCCCTGCGTGGCGGCCTCCTTGCTCGCGCCGCTCCGTCCGGGGGACGCGGGGGTCGATCGGGGCCTGGACGGTCTCGCCGTCGTCGTCCTCGATACGGCCACCGGCGAGGTGCTCAGCCTGGTGGGGTTGAGACGATCCGGCGAGTCCTGGGAAGACCTCGCCCTGGGCCTGGCTTCCCAGACGCCTCGCCGGGCTGGCCCTACGCTGTACCCTCTGATCTACCTCACCGCGTTCGCCACGGGTTACAGCCCGGGCAGCATGGTGCTCGACGTTCCCACGACTTTCGAAGATGCAGGCGAGGCAGGCGTCTACGCCCCGCAGAATCCGGACGGGCAAGCCCGCGGGCCGATCCGCGTGCGCACCGCGCTGGCCAACACGCTCACGCTGCCGGCGGCGCGCACCCTGGGGCTCCTTGGGCCGGAGAGCGTCTTGCGAACCGCGCGCCAGATGGGGCTGGCGAGCCTGGAGCCTCCGCTGGGCGCCGGCGTGAGATGGGTGATGGAAGACGGGCGCGCCACGCTCCTCGACCTGGCGGAAGGGTATGGGGTGATCGCCGCGGAGGGCTTGCAGTCGGGCGTCGGCGGCGCGACCGAGGAGGAGGGGATGGCCTCCGTGCTGGTGAGGCAGGTGGAGGGACCTCGGGGCGAGCTGCTCTACACCTGGGAGAGAGATCAGCGCGCCGTTCTCAGCCCGCAGCTCGCCTACCTGCTCGCAGACGTGCTGAGCGACGAGCCGGCGCGATGGGAGTCGCTTGGCCATCCGAACACTCTCGAGATCGGCCGCCCGGCCGGAGTGGTGGCGGGGGTGGGGCCCGGTGGGGCCGACGTCTGGGCGGTGGGTTTCACTCCCTCACGGGTGGTGGGGGTTTGGATGGGGGCCCTCGATGAAGAGCCGGCCAATGGTGTTTCGGCAGTCGGCGCGGCCGGCGCCGTCTGGAGCGCCGTCCAGCGCTATGCCGCCCGCCAGGCGCCGCCCGAGGGTTGGGCGCCGCCGCCGGGGCTCAGCATCGTGGAGGTGTGCGATCCTTCCGGGCTTCTCCCGACGGCCTACTGCCCGAACGTCGTGCGCGAGGTCTTCATTCACGGCAGCGAGCCGACGCATTACGACACGCTCTATCAACCCTTCCGTGTCAACCGCGAGACCGGGAAACTGGCGACCCTCTTCACGCCGATCGACCTCGTTGAGGAGCGCGTCTACCTGATCCCGCCGCCTGAAGCCGCCGCCTGGGCCGAGGCAGCGGGCATCGATCAACCGCCTCAGGAATACGACACGATCTCGGATCTGCCGACAGATCCTCATGTGATCCTCACCGAACCGCCGGCCTTTGAGATCGTGAGCGGGGTCGTAGCGATCGAGGGGAGCGCCGTGCCCGAGGGCTTTGTCTCCTACCGGCTGCAATACGGCCAGGGCCTGAATCCGACGCGATGGGTTCAGATCGGTGCCGATGAGGAAGATTCGGTCGAGGCAGGCCGGCTGGGCGAGTGGGACACGGCGGGGCTCTCCGGGCTCTATACGCTGCAGCTGCTCGTCGTCCGCGAGGAAGGCCGGGTGGCGACCGCGGCCGTGCCGGTGACAATCGATAACACGCCTCCCATCGTGACCATGATCGCTCCGGAAGCCGGCGCACAGCTCGAGGTGCGCGCCGGAGGCGTGGTGGTCATTGAGCTCGGTGTGGCCGACAATCTGGGGGTCGCCCACGTGGAGGTCTACGTGGACCAGCGGAATCTCGCCACGCTGACAAACGCCCCCTATTCACTCCGCTGGACGCCGGAGCAGGCAGGGGAGCACAGCCTCTTTGCGCGAGCGTACGATCTGGCCGGCAATCGCGCCGAGAGCGTGCCGGTGACAGTGGTCGTCAGGCGTTAGGAAGGCCGGAGGGAAGGCGGGCCGCGGTTGACCGGCGCGAAGGGATCTAGCAGGGGCCGGTCATATAGAAGCCGAAGTTCACTCCGCCTTCGTTCTCCCCGGGGTCGAGGGTGATCGTTCGGGTCGTGTTGGGCGGCCACCAGCCGCCGCAATTGTCAATCGGGCTGATCACAATGGTCACGCAGTACGTCCCGGCGACTAGGCCGGGGAACGTGTATGCGCCGCTGCTTGGTGTCGTCGCCGTGGAGAGGCCGGAGGAGGCGCAGGCGCCGGAGCCGAGACGTACCTGAATGCCGTTCAATCCGCCTTCGCCGCCGTCGCGTACGCCGTCGTGATCGGTGTCATTGAAGACGAAACCGGAAATGGATCCTAACGGGACCGGTGTGGGCGTGGCGGGCAGGGCGCACATGCCGGGAAGCTCTTCGGTGGGGACGAAGTCATAGGCCCAGCGGCAGGTGTTGTCGATCGAGGCGAGCTGGTCGAGTGGATAGTCCGGGCTCGTGGAAAGCGGGGAGCCTGCCTCGGCCAGCGTGAAATGGTCGTTGTAGTCAAACCAGCCCGCCTGGCCGGTGGCGCCGTCCGCCCACGCGCCCCAGAGCAGGTAGGTATCGGCTGCGATGAGGTCATGCTTGAAGGCGATCTGGATGCGGTCCGGGGCGCCGGGCGGGATGCGCGCCCAGACGGCATCGGGGTCGGGCCCGATCCCCTGGTCGAAGACGAGGGTCTCATACCCGTCACCCGTCTGGGGTGGGGCATCGGAGCGCAGGGGGCGGACGCCGCCCACGTCGTTATCATCGTCACGATAGGCGCGCACGCGATCGGTGGACCACTCGCCGGATTGTGGGAGGGCGATGGTGATTAGCCAGTCGCCGCGGCCATCGATATCGAGATCGATCTCGACGGCGTAGGTGGCCAGCGCATCCGAGGGCGGGATGTCCTCAAGGAAGAGGGTGATGTAGATCCAGGGTGGAACGAGGCTCAGCTCGCCGCGAGTCAGATCGAGGTGGGGCTGATAGTCCATTGCCTCCCTCGTAAAGGGGCGCTCCAGGAAGCTCCAATCGTAGTTGTCGGTGAGCGTGCGGTGTTCGGGCGCCAGCAGGAGAGAGGAATAGTCCGTCATG
>DATEAV010000139.1:0-6139 GCA_035288185.1 Anaerolineales bacterium
TTGCCGGCTCACAACCTGCGGCCGTCGGCTTTCTGGCTGCGGTCCGCCTAGTGGCCCTGGCTGGCGCTCAACCCGCTCCCGCAGGCGCCCTCGTCCCGCTTTTCACTGCCAAACATCTAGCCGGAGCTCAACCCAGCGCCACCGGCGAGATCTCGATCGGGACGGGGATTCGACTGGCCGGTGTGCAGCCTGCCGCGACTGGTGCGCTCGCATCGCAGTTCACCGCGAAGCACCTTGCCGGCGCCCAGCCCGCCCCCACAGGTGCCCTCACGTTCAGCTGGTCGTTCGCGCACGTCTCGCTCTCTGGCGTTCAAGCCGCACCCACGGGCGTCCTCGGCATCGGCACCTTCGAAACCCTGGCAGGCGCCCAGCCAGCAGCGACGGGTAGCCTCGCTATCCATCAGGAGCTGTCGCGCTCCCTCTCGGGATCCCAGCCATCCGCATCCAGCACGCTGGCGACGCGAGAGTTCGAACTCCTCACCGGTGCGCAACCCGCCCCGAGCGGCACCCTCTCGGTCCAGATCACAAGCACCCACCTCGCAGGCGCGCAACTTCCGGGCACGGGCTCTCTCACTGTCGCGATCATCAGCAGGCACCTGGCGGGCGTGCAGCCATCTCCCACAGGAACGCTCGCGGCCCAGCAAACCCTCTATCGCTCGCTCGCGGGCGCGCAACCTGCGGCCACCGGGACTCTCGTCGGAGTACCCGTGGGCGTCTCCATCCATGTCGCGGGCACACAGGCTGCCGCTCATGGATGGGTGCTCGTCACCTGCATTCAGCGCGCCTACCGGCCGGGCTACTGGTGGCCCATCCACGTGGGCTGGGCGCCCTGGGAGAAGTGGCCGCCCGTCACGCGCCGATGTTAAGGTGAGCCCAGACGCCTTCTCGCCCGGGCTAGCTCGCTACTTGCCCTGACGCGCCCTAGCGGCGCTGGCGGCCCGGAGCCCCTTTCTTCTGAGGCCCAACCTGTGAATCCGACGATTTCCGCCGCGCCATGGCTGCTACGCGCCGTCGTGGCAATCCTTCTCTCTGCCTGGTCTGCGCTCGCAGACTTGGTCCCTGCTGCTGATCCAGCGCCGACGCCCGGCGAGATTGTGGCAACTGCAGCAGGCCGCGTCCGGGAAATCGGGGGCCAACTCAGCGAGGACGAAATGCGGCACATCCTAGCTCTGGCAGGATGGCCGGAGGAGCTCACGGACGAGGCTCTCAGGGTTGCCTGGGTCGAAAGCCGCTGGTCTCCCTATGCCAGGGGTTACGAGTGCCCCTCTTGCCTCGGGCTATTCCAGCTGCACGCCGATACGTGGGGCCCGTACTGCGGGGTCGACCGGGAGGCGCTCTTCGATCCGCTCGCGAATGCGACGTGTGCGCTCTCTGTCTACCTCTATGATCTGGAGCGCGGCCAGCCGGCATGGTGGCAGTGGCCGTGGACCCATTAGCTGCGGCTATGCCACGCTCTCCAGGCGTCGAGGATGCCTGCATCGCGCAGGACGGGGAGCCAGGGCCCGAGTGCAAACATGAGCAGGATCGCTGAGATGCGCGCTTTCATATCGGGAACTCCTGCGGGATCTCGCGGATGGTGATGTAGGGGGCCTTCGGCTCGCTCGTTCGATAGGCTGACCACGGCTCCCCGAGCTTCGGATCGAGGGTGCGGATGCCGAGAATGAGCTCGCCCAGCGGCGCCCAGAACTCCACCCTGAGACTAGCTGCGGCGAGCAGTTCGCCGGCACGTCCACGGACATTGGCCAGATCGTAGACTTGCTGCACGGGGTGCACGGGGCGGAGTGTATAGTCCTGCCGGCCTTCCCGCAGGCTGAGCGGGAACTCGCGGCCGTGGCGATCGAGGAGGACGCGCTGGAGATCCCGAGCTTGTGTGTCCCAGAGTTTGGCCTGATGCCGAGCCCAGACCAGCGCCCTCCCGAGGGAGATGGCGTCGCGGTCCGCCGTGATGTCGTCGAGCTCGTCGAGCTCACTCATGTTCTAGCGATTTCCTTTCCAGTTCGCGCAGATATTCCCGCGCTGACTCTAGGTTCCACCTCTGCTGACACTCATAGGGTCATCGCTGCGCCTCCAGTTCGGCGAGGGTAGTCCGCCCTCGCTCGACATCGCTGAGCTGTCGAGGCGTCGCTCATGCTGGCACCCCCACTGCCTCTTGGGCTATCGCGGCCAGATCCAGGTCGACCGCCGCCGACGCCGCCGCCGCCACCGCCCCCGCCGCCGCCGCCGCCTCCCTCGCCGCCTCCCTCGCCTCCCTCGCCGCCTTCGCCGCCAGCGCCGCCTCCGCCGCCGCCTCCTCCGCCGCCGCCGCCCACGCCGTCGCCGCCGCCCTCGCCGCCCACACCGCCGCCCACGCCGCCTCCTCCGCCGCCGCCCACGCCGTCGCCGCCGCCCTCGCCGCGAACCACGCCCCCGCCGCCGCCGCCGCTGTCCGATCAGCTCCCGAGAGCCACCCCTCGGCCCACGCTAGCCAGCGTGGCTCACTGTAGCCCCGGATGGCACACAGGATCGCGAAGCGCACGCGCTGATCCAGCGCCACCTCGGGCAACGGCAGCTCGCGGAGAGTGGTGAGTGATATGCACCCGACCTTGAGCCCGTGATCATCCGCACCGACCTCACCCTCACACTCCCAGAGCCGAGGGCTCTGAAAGTTTGCATGGATAGGGTTCAGGAACACGGCCAGTAGGGGATCGGTATAGGCGTGGATCCAGCCGTTCGTGCACAGCTCGCCTGTGCCGGGAGCGGTGTGGGTCACTCCGGGTCCCCACTGGGTTTCGCCGTAGGTCTGGCCGTTCTGATCCGTGAGCTTGTACAGCATGGTCATGGTCGACTCCCCAGACGCTCCGCTTTCGAGCGCCTTGCGCTCCGTCGCCTGCTTGCCCGTGTGCTCTGTCATCGTCCCTGCCTCCTCTTGGTGTACCCTCATTGTACCACGCCCGTTGACGTAGTCAACCCCCCCGTGGTACATTTGAGCCACAAATGTGGAAGGAGGACGCGAAATGGCAGTCGAGCGCCCACCCGCGCGCCGGCAACGGTGGGAGGTGAGGGTGACCGAAGAGGAGCAGGCCCGACTTCGGCGGGCCATGGACACGGCCGGCATCTGGGCCGAAGCCGAGGGCGTGCGCGTTGCCGTCGCCCACTGGTGCACATGGATGGAGCGCCGGGCCGAGAGGAAATCGTCATGAGGATCATGTATGCGCGGCTCGACCCCGATCATCGCGTGGTGCCATGCACCCTTGAGGAGTGGGGGACGCTTTTCAGCTGGGAGCCGGGATGCTTCGAGAAAGAGCGGCGGGTTGCGTGGACCGGACTCGTTGGCGCTGAAGTGAGCACGGTCTTTCTGGGTCTCAATCACGCCTATGCCGACGGGGCAGATGAGTGGTTCGAGACGCTCGTCTTCGGGGGGCCGCACGACGGCGAGCTCGAGCGCTACGCGACCTGGGACGAGGCCATTGCCGGCCACGAGGCAACGGTTGAACGGCTCCGCGAGGAGCCTCCAACAACATCATCCTGAGGAGGAACAACATGTCACTGCCAACAATCGCCGAGGTCGTGGACGATCTCCCCGCCCGCTCGCGGGCGGGCCCCGGTCTGGACCTGTCGCCCCTTTTCGCGGCCCTTGCCCGACATCCTGGGCAATGGTGCCGCCTGGAGCTCAACGGCAGGAAACCGGGGCCCTTCTGCCAACAGCTGAAGCAGAAAGGCATCGAGGCGGCCGTCCGCCAGGGACAGGCCTACGCACGCACAGGAGGAGACTCGTGAATATCAGGCACGGAGACGTTGGGCTCATCGGCCGAGCGGCCCTGCCGGCTGAGGCAACCCCAGTAGACGGGCCCGAGGGTGGCCCAGGCCCGCCAGGGCGCAGACGGGCGGCGCGCCGGCACTGCCCGGCGTCGGTGGGGCATAGGTCGGGGGAGTCGGGTGCCGGCGTTGTCATCCCGTGCAGCGCGGCGGCGAAGGCCTGCTCGGCCGCGCAGAGGTACCGAACGGGCCCCTTTTTGGGGCCCGAACGGCCGTATTCCCCTCTCACGAAAGGGGGTGTATCATGCGGCTTGCGGCCGGGTGGCCCCTGATCAGGGCCCGAAGCTGTAGGCAAAGCGTCCAGGACCGTTTCCCGAGAGCGGGACCGACGGCCCGGGCCGCACATATCTCGGGAGCGTGTTTCATTGGCAACCATTCTTCTCCAGGCGGCCTTGATTCTCACCGTGATCGGCGTGCTCGTGGGATGGCGACGGTGAGCCATCCGCACCCTGCCCCACTGACCAAGTCCGCTCTTGCTATTCATGTTGGGCTCCCCCTCGATGGGCATCGGGCCCGTGTCATTCTCCCCCTCCCCGAGCTGATGAAATGGTCGTTTGACGAGCTCGAAGCCGAGCATCACGATTTGCATTCCCTTCCCCAGAAGGTCGTCTGCATCATCTGTGATCAGATCATCGCCGAGGGGCGCCTACCCGTAAGCCATGGCCTGCACGAGAGGTGCCAGGCGGAGTGGCGAGCGCTGGCCGGCGGAAAGCCGTGACGACGACCTCCCGCATGCGTCGCTTCTCCCACTCCCTGGTCTCGACCTACCTCGACTGCCCACGCAAAGCATGGTTCCGCTACATCGAGGAGATCCCGAGCCCGCCCGTGCCCGCCCTGATCATCGGCTCGGCCTGCGATGAGGCGTGGAACTACGCCCTTCAGACTAAGCTCGAAATTGAAATCGATCTCGGATCCACCATGGTCCAGGAGGTCGCGGAGCAATCGTTCCGCGACCGAGTGTATGCCGAGGGTGGTGCGGCGGCAATTGACTGGGGAGAGGATGGCTCTGCTCGGAAATCCCTCGGTTCAGCTCTTCGTCTCGCTGAGGAATGGGCCATCAATCTACAGCCTCACATCCGGCCTTCGGCTGTTCAGATCGAGTATCATCGTCCCCTGCCCTCCGGCCGCGACTTCGTCGGCTACATCGATTGGCAGGGGACGGTCAACGGCGCCGAGGTCATCGGCGACAACAAGACCGGCAAACGCCGGATGGCATCGGACAAGGTCGATCGTGAGCTCCAGCCGTTTGCCTACGGGTACATGCTCGATGAGCCGATCCTGTTCGCCTACGCGCGAGCCATCGACACGGGCCGCAACGTCTCGAGCGAGTTCGTCTATACGGAACGCTCGCGGGCAGATGCAACCTGGTACGGCGAGATTCTCGCGGGAGTCGAGCGCGGTTTCGAGACCGGCACGTTCCCCGCGAATCCCGGGTCATTTCTATGCGGAAGGAGCTGCCCATACCTAGAGCGTTGCATGCCTCACAGAACCATCAACGGCGCACACAAAGCATAGAAAGGATGAAACCATGAGCGCCAAAAGCTTCGGCAGAGCCAAAATCGGCCAAGGTGGAAACTTCGAAATCCCTCAGGTGGACGATGGGGTGTACCCTGCCAGCATCAAAGACGTCAGAGATCGTGTAGGCGAGTGGGACGGACAGAGCTTCGACCAGTACATCGTCGAGTGGGAACTGAAAGACTACCTCAAGGAAGACGGAGCCCCGGCGACGCTGGCACAGTTCGTACGCATCCCCGACGGCCTCTACGAAGACCCTCCAGTTCTGAACGACAAATCTAACCTGTACATGCTGATGTCCGCGATCGGTTACGACATGGAGGAGCCTGAAATCGAGCCCGATGACTGGATCGGCAAGCGCGCCCAGCTCGTCGTCAAGAACAAGAAAATCGAGAAGGGCCAGAACGCCGGCCAGATTCGCCCTCGGATCGAGACCCTGCTACCCCTCGAACGACGGCCTGCTGCTCAGCGAGGGACGAGTCGGCCGCCTGGTGAACGTCCACGGCAACGACGGCCGGCAAACGCCGAGAGCGACTGGTAAAGCCAGTGGCTCAACCAGCGGCAGGAGAGGAAGGCAGGCTATTGAGTGCCGCACTCGCGTACATCAAGCGCGAATGGCACGTGTTTCCTCTCCACACACCGCTACCGAACGGGCAGTGCGATTGCCGGAAGCCTGCCTGTGAGAACGTCGGCAAGCATCCTCGGACCCGTAACGGACTGAAGGATGCGACGGTCGACGAGGCCATCATCCGGGGCTGGTGGCATGGTTGGCCCACGGCCAACATTGCTATTGCCTGCGGGCCCTCGCGACTGGTGGCTCTTGATGTCG
>DATEAV010000140.1:0-4076 GCA_035288185.1 Anaerolineales bacterium
CCCACTCCCGGCCCGAGCCCAACCCCCACTGCCCTGGGCGGCGGGGGCCCGGGGATCCTCTATAACTCCGGGCCCCCGGGCGAGGAGGAGATCGTCTGGCTGAACACCGCCGGCGGGAGCCCCATCGACCTGTCCAACAGCCGCGGATCCGATATCACCCCGCGCTTCTCGCCCGATGGTGCCAGGATTGCCTTCGCCTCCGACCGGGACGGTGACCTGGACATCTACTTGATGAACGCCGACGGTTCGGGAGTGGTCAACCTGACCCAGAACGACGCCCTGGACGACGCCCCCGCCTGGAGCCCGGACGGACTGTTCCTGGTCTTCTCATCCGATCGCGAGGGCAACCGCGAGATCTACCGCATGCGGGCCGACGGCAGCGGGGTGCTGCGGCTGACGGCCGATCTGGGTTTCGACATCACGCCGGCCTACTCTCCCGATGGGGCCACGATCGCCTTCGCCTCCAACCGGGAGGCGAGCGACATGGAGCTGTATCTGATGTCGGCGGAGGGCGGGGAGGCGCGCCGGCTCACCGACGTGGCAGGCCGGGACGAGTACCCGTCCTGGAGCCGGGACGGCAGCGCCATCGTCTTCGCCTCCGACCGAACGGGGAACTTCGAGATCTTCCGCATGGGGTTGGCCGGCGGCATCGCCCGAAACCTCACTAACTCTCCCGCCGGGGACGGCTCGCCGGCCTACTCGCCCGACGGCGCGCTGGTGGCCTTCTCCTCCAATCGCCTGGGCAGCTACGAGATCTTCGCCCTCGACCTGGCCACCCTGGAGGTCACCCGCCTCACGACCAACAGCACCTTCGACGGCGACCCGAGTTGGGCGCCGAGGTAGGGCACAGGCCACGCCGGCCGATGCCGAGGATACAGGGCATGAACACCATTCGCCGCCCGCCACTTCGTCCCACCGCCTGCCTGGCGATCTGGCTGCTGGCGGCCGCCTGCGGGGCGCAACCTCTCGCGCCGACGCTCACTCCCATCCCTTCACCCACCCTCCAGCCTGACCGCGCGGGAGTCATCCCCACCCGGGTGCCCAGCGGCTTGGCTGCCACGACGGTCATCCCGGTCGATGCGGGCCCCCTGCCGCTGGACCTGGCGGTCATCGACTCGGAAAACGTCGATCGCCTGGTGCGCATCAAGGAACTCACCGCGCCAGGCCCAAGGACATGGACCTCCGGCGTCAGCCTGACCTTCCTGGCGCCCCATGAACACAGCCTGGCCGCCCACTTCGACAACGGCCAGACGATCCTCTGGGACGTGGCCACCGGAGCAGTTCGCCACGAGGATCGCTACCCGAGCGACGGCGATCGATTCGTAGAGAACCCCCCGCTGGCCCTTTCGCCCGCCTACCAGGGCTACCTGGCCACCTCGGCCCTGGGCGCGGATGGCACTGAACCGAGGTCGGGAAGGTCGGTCGTGGTCCGATATCCCGATGAGTCCACCGACGGTTTCCTGCTCCCGGCCGCCGGCCCGTGGCCAGAGGACACCGCCCGAGTCATGAGCCTGGCCTTCTCGCCGGACGGAAGGCTACTGGCCGTCGGGATTGGCGGGCGGGAGGGCGGGGTGGTCCAGTTTTGGGACATCAGTGACTCGAACGACCGGA
This sequence comes from Anaerolineales bacterium, assembly GCA_035288185.1. Taxonomy (GTDB): domain Bacteria; phylum Chloroflexota; class Anaerolineae; order Anaerolineales; family E44-bin32; genus DATEAV01. The sequence goes on from DATEAV010000140.1 coordinate 1,612, forward strand.
ACGTGACCCACGAAGTCACCTTCGACGATGAGGTCACCGCGCTCCGGTTCACGCCGGACGGGACGGCGCTGATCGCCGCGGTCGGCAGTGCACTGGTCTCGCTGGACCCGAACCAAGGAATCCAGCTGCTGAGCTGGCCCTACGAGTTCCTCATCGACGGCTATGCCGCCGGGCCCAGCGGCGAGACGATGGCGGTGTGGGCGCATGACCGAGCGGTTCTGGAATCGCCTCTCTTGGCTGCACCACTGGAGACCCCGGCGGCCCGGGAGATCCGCCGTGTCGCCTTCACGCCGGACGAGCAGTTGGCCCTCATCGCCGACGGCGCGGAGCTGCACATCTGGGACCTCTCGTCTGGCGTGGAACTGGCAAGCCACAGCAACGACCTGCCGTACTATCCGTTCCTGGATGTGGCGGTCTCTGAGAATGGACGGCTCGTGGCGACGGTCGACCAGAGCAGTCGGGTCTCATTGTGGGGGGTGCCACGTGGATTGAGACGGTTAGAGGCGCAGACCTACATGGAGCCGAGCAACGCGGCCTCGCTGCAGCGGGCTGCCACTCTATATCTCCCCGGCGCGCGCCAGGCTTGGGTTTCGCCGGCTTCCGAATGGCTCGCCGTCGGCTCTGAGCAAGGGGTCTACCTGGTGAAGCTGCCCTCGCTCGGGCTGCGAACCCTGTTGCGCCAGACCAGCTCTGGATTCAGCGCCTTTGATGCCTCGTTCGACGGCAGCCGGCTGGCCTGGGTCGTCGATCAAGACACGGTCAAGGTCTGGGACTTCCAGTTCGACAGCCTGATCGGCGAGATCGAGGTGCCGGGCGGGGAGTGCTGCGCCCAGGTGCTGCTCGCGCCCGATGGCGAGTGGATGGTGACCCTGTCGGGGTCGACGGCCCGGCTCTGGGACCTGTCGTCCGAGACCGAGCTGTACTCCCGACAGGACGTGCAGCGGGTCGATGTGTCACCCGACGGACTCAGGCTGGCCTTCGAGTCGGCGGTCGAGCTGCGGGTGAGCATCTGGGATCGGCTCACCGGGGTGGACGTGCGCCAGCTCACCGGCTTCGAAACCGCCGCGCCCGTGTACGGTACGAAGTTCTCCCCCGGCTGGACCTGGATGTACTGGGCCTCCCGCGCCTCGATGCAGTTCAGCGAGGTCGAAAGCGGCGCGCTGGGGCACTTTGTCCCCTTCTCCTGGGGCGAGCTCTCGCCGCGGGAGGACCGCATAGCCGTGGTGGAGGACGGCTGGATCTACCAGACTGTGGGCCAGGCGATCGTGGTCGACCCGGCCAGCGGCGAGACCCTGTCCGTGCTCGATCACCATGAAGACGCCATCATCCGAGCGGTGGCCTTCTCGCCCGACGGTGAGCTGATCGCCACCGCGCTGGGTAGGACCATCAAAGTCTGGGACGCCCTCAGCGGAGCCGAGCTGGCCACGCTCTCACCGGCGAGCGGCAGTGTACATGACCTGCTGTTCTCACCGGATGGCCGCATTCTGCTCTCCCTGGCCGAGGGCGACCTGGTTGAGCTGTGGACCGTTTCGGCCGAGCCTGAACCCGCGCCCGGGTTGATCAGCATTGGCAACGCCGCCTCGGTGGTCCCGCTCGACAGCCTGCAGCTGGGGCAGACCGCCACCGACGCGGTCTTCTCGCCGGACAACAACACGGTGGCCGTCTCAACCGCCTCGGGCGCGATCTGGTTCTGGGACGTGGCCAGCGGTCAGTCAATTGAGGGCAAGTCTCAGCACACCGATTGGATCTACCGCCTGGCTTACGACCCCGCAGGCACCAGTCTGGTCAGTGTGTCCAAGGATGGGACGCTGCGCTACCGAGGCGGGCCCGAATCGTTCGACGTCCGCACCGGGCAGCTGCAAGGCGAGATCTCGGCGCTGGCGTTCCTCCCGGACGGGGAGACGGTGGCCACCAGCGGCCAGGATGGGACGCTGCGACTCTGGAATTTGACGGAGACGAGACCGACGCTGACGACGGCCGCGCATCAGGCCTGGGTGTGGGACGTGGCCGTCTCTCCGGCCGTAAACCTGCTGGCCACCGCCTCGGCCGACCGTACGATCAGGCTATGGGATGTCGCCGTGGACTCGACTGGTGATCGCCTGGTCAGAACGCTCACCGGCCACACCGCGGCGGTCTGGGGCGTCGACTTCGCGCCGGACGGCCGCACGTTGGCCTCCGCTTCCTGGGATGAGACTGTCCGGCTGTGGGATGTGAGTCACGGCGAACAGCTGGCAGTTCTGGAGGGCCACTCCGACTGGGTGTACGACGTGGCCTATTCGCCGGACGGGAGCCTGCTGGCCAGTTCCTCGGCGGACGGCACGGTCCGGTTGTGGGAGGCGGCCACCGGGGAGCCCCTGGCCACGCTGGAGGGATCCGGCGGCCGCATCTGGAGCGTGGACTTCTCCCCGGACGGGCATTTCCTGGTCAGCGCGCCGGACACGGGCGAGGTCGTGCTGTGGGGTGTG
>DATEAV010000141.1:0-10671 GCA_035288185.1 Anaerolineales bacterium
TTTCATGCCTCACCTCCGTCCTACTTGAAATCATACCGGAGTACTCCGGGATGGGGCAAGAGGAGCTTTGAAGGGGGGAAGTCTCTCTGCCCCTCGCGAAGCATCCGCAAGTGAAGCGAGCGGGCCATTCCCCCCCTCGCGCCGCATGCCCTGAAATGTCTCATCGTTTAAACCGCGGTGAGGTTTGTGGGGGGCAAGGGGGCCCAGTGCCTTGGCCCCCTGTGCCCCCCACACCCCCTGTTACCCCCCTCTTCGCAAACAACGTCCCAGTGCTCTTCTGGGAGCGGCCCTGTGACTTGACTCGAGGGGAATGCAGCGAACGGGCCGCGACGGCAGATCGAGGCTTCGTGGGCGAGGCCGACGAGTCGGCCCGCGAAGCAAGAGAGCCCCTCCCGGTCAGACGGCCCCAAGGCTCGACCTGAGGGGCATGTAGCGAAGAGGCCGGCCAGGCCTGGCGGGCGGGCCGGTACTCCAGTCTGGTTCTCAAATCGTCCTCTCTCGGGTAGGATGGTGATAGCCGGCCAGAGGATGGCCGGCGCTAGGTGTGAGCATGAGGCCTTGCCGGAGGACCCATACCCCGTTCCGGGCGGCGACCGCGCTGGCGGCGGTCTCGCTGGTCCTGGCCGCCTTTGGGCCAGGACCGGAGTCGCCGCGCGGCTTGTGGGTGGCGGTTGGGACGGGCGTGGAATTCAGGGAGTTCACCCTTCCGGGCCCGAACCGAGCGTTCGTCGCCCGGATGGACCGCTCGAACGCCGCGGTGACCCTCGACACGATGATCGCCCAGGGGCTCGAGGACGATCGGCGCGAAACCGTCTCGACGATGGCCACCCGTGAGGAAGGGGCCATCAACTCCTGGAACGGTCGCTGGGGGACGCGCAACGACGTCATCGTGGCCATCAACGGATCGTTCCACGACCGGCTCACCGGGGCGGTCGGGGGCGCCCGGGTGCACGGCGGTTGGTATAGCGGCTGGGCCGGTGAGGGCACGGGGACGCTCGGATTCGGGTGGACGATGGAGCGGGAGACCCTCTGGGGGCGCTGCATCTTCGCCCCTCCGCCACGGCAGGTGTTGACGTTCCTCGAGAATGGGCACACGGAAGCGATCCACGGCATCAACGTCGGCCCCGGAGGGGAACGGATCGTGCTCTACACGCCCGAGTTCGAGCCGTTTTCCCCGGGCGACCCGACTGGCGCAGAGGTCCTCGTCGAGATGAGCCGCCCGGCGATGATCATCCCTCTCCCCCGTATGGCCACGGGGATCATCCGCGCTGTGCGCACCCCGGCCGACCAGGCGATACCGATCCCTTTTGACCATATCGTCATTGCCGGCTACGGTCTGAGAGGCGGAGCCCTGAGCGAGAACGCTCACGTGGGCGAGGAGATCGGGATCTCGCTCGAGCTCCAGGATCTGGGAGACGGGTGTCAATCACCGGAAGTGGAGGATTGGAGCAAGACCTACGCCGGCCTCGATGTGGGCGTCGCGTTTCTGCAGGCGGGTGAGATCGTCCACGACCCGGCACCCTTTTCCATCTCTCAACACCCGCGCACCGCGGTAGCCTTTGACGACGACTACGTCTACTTCATTGTGGTCGACGGCCGCGCGCCCGGATACAGCCTCGGCATGACGCTCGATGAGTTGGGCGAGTTCGCGCGCGACAGCCTGAGCGCCGAGTGGGGGCTCAACCTCGACGGCGGGGGTTCCTCGACGATATGGGTGAACGGCGTGGTCGAGAACCGTCCTTCCGATGGCTATGAGAGAGCGGTCCCCGACGGGTTGATGATGGTTGCCGTTGATCCGATGGTGCTCTCCAAGGCGCTGCGGACGGGCGCTCAGGTGACGACCTCGCGCGCCATCGAGATCCGACTTGGGCCCGGCTACAACTACACCGCCCTGACGCCGATCCCTTCCGCAACGGAGGGCGTGGTCCAGAGTGACCGAGGCTCGCTCGGCGGCGTGGTGGCGACCGGGACGGCCTGGTGGCCGGTCGATTTCAGCGGCACGGCCGGTTGGGTGCCTGAGGATGCTCTGTCCCTCGTCCCGGCGCGCTGACCTGCACGCGCGCCGCGGGCAAGCTTTCCTTCGAGGCCGAGATTGCACGATCGAAGCACTGTATCCGGGTGAGCTGGAGGGGCCAGCCAGGCCCCGCCGCTCCGGACCGGGCCAGCCCCAAACGTTCGCGATCTGTGATCGAGACGCGAGATTGCATTGCAGGACCGTTCCGCGGCCGCTGCGAAATCGTGAATTCGCGGCCCGATCGGCCTGCCTCAGGCCATGTAGTCCGGAGGCACTTCTTGCGCTCGCTCGCGGAGTAATTGTAAGATCATGAGTGCCACCCCGGGCGACCCATGTGGAGGTGATCGATGCCTCATACCAAGACCCAAGCCCGCATCGGCTTGGTCATCCTGATCCTGGTCAGCCTGATTGCCGTACCGCTTGCCACGGGGATCCTGGCCCCCAGCACCGCGGCCTACGCCCAGATCGATTTCACTCCCAACGTCTCGACGCTCGTCGTGACCCCAACGCCCCAGGGCGCGACCATCGGGCCTCTCATCCGGCATGCAGGAGACCGTTTCCAATGCGTTGGGCTTGGCGGCGTCATAGGGGGGACCGAATGCCGGCCGGAGCTCGTCGCAATCCATGGCGACGACCTCTTCGGGTGGGGAGAGATTGTCGGCTATCCCGGCCTGATGTTGGCATGGATTACCGACGAGACGGGCACGCATTTCTTGGTGGTCTCGGCCGATGATCCGCAGCTCACGGGCGTCGCCGGAGGCGACAGCTTCATGGAGCTGATGGAGCTCCGGCTTGCGGAAGTCGATGGCACCAACAAGCGCGTTCCCGAAGTGGTCGGAAGCGCGGCTGGCCCCGTTGTGATTATCGGCGGTCTTCTGTTGCTGTGTCCTGAGACCGCTGGCGTGACCTGCGTTATCGCCGGCCTCACGGCTGCCGCGGCGGGGGTGGGGAACATTATCCGCAACGCGATTCTGAACTCCCAGGCACAGGACCGCATCAAGGAGCTCGAACAAGGCCTCATCGGCCGGTTCCACCAGATGGAACTCACCATCGTTAATCCGTAAGAGGAGGAGTTGGATGGATTCTCGACAGGCAGCGGCCCATCTGCCCCGCTCATTCTGGACCCTGGCAGCGCTGACCGTGACGTGGTGGAGCCTCGCTCCGGGCCTGTACTTCCTCTTCTCGGGAGTGGTTGCCTGGGGGACGCTCCTATCGGCCGTCGGGGTGGTGTCCCTGCTGATCACTCTGAGCAGGCCAATTCTGCACAAGTTGGAGGCCCGCACCGTCTACCGACCGCTGGCGCTGCTCTTCGTCGCGGTCGTGCTCGTCATGGCTTTGGCGGAAGTCTGGACTGCGATCTCCTTCGCTCCAGGCACTGCCTATCCCCCTGGTGTTGTGGGGTTCCACGCCGCCCTGCTCCTGGTGAGTGGCGCGGCCACCGCAATGCAGTTGCGCCAGGCCCGAGGCAGGGCATAGACGGCCTCATGGGTGCCAGAGGGGGCACTTGGGCGTGTAGAGTAGGCCGGGATTGAGGGGAACGGATTCCCCGGTGCAAGGCTTTCGAGGCGAGAGCCCACAGGGCTCTCGTCTCGTCGTTAAAGGGGGCATTTGCATCCGTGAATTCGGAGCCCGAGCCGCCTCCGGGAGGTCGCTTGAGCGGAAGCGCTTCTTGCGTTCTCCCCCGGATTGATTGTAAGATCATGAATGCCCTCCCGGGGCCCAGACGGGGGTGACAAACGCGTGATACCAGGACCCAGACGCGTGTCGGCCTGATCATCCTGATCCTGATCAGCCTTCCTGTCGCCCCGCTCGCCACGGGAGTCCTGGGCCCAAGCCCCGCGGCGCACGCCCAGATCGATTTCACACCCAACGTCGCAACGCTGGTCGTGACGCCGACGCCGCAGGGCGCGACCATCGGCCCCCTCGTCGATGCGCCCGGCATGCAGTTCGATTGCCCCGTCGGTATGCCGGAGGGGTGCCGGCCTGACTTGGCCACGACTCACGGCGACGACCTCTTCGGGTGGGGAGAGCTTCTTGGTGAGCCGGATCTAATGCTTGTCTGGATGACCGACGAGACGGGGACTCACTACCTCGTGGTCTCTGGCGACAATCCGCAACTCACGGGGCTCCCCGGTGGCGACAGCTTTATGGAGCTTGTGGAGCTCCGGATCGAGGAGTTGCGATATCAGGGTGACCGCGACGACGAGATGTTCGGAAGCGGGGCGACCCCCTTCGCCATCGTCGGCGGTCTTTTGCTGCTATGCCCTGAGACTGCTGGCGCCACATGCGTGGTCGCCGGCATAACCGCAGTGGGTGTCGGCCTGGGCAACATCATCCGCAACGCCATGCTCAGAAGTTCGTCATCGGACCGCCTGGACCAATTGGAGGAGAACCTCCGGGGCCGGTTCCAGCAGATAGTGTTAACGATCGCCGCCCCGTGATGTGAGGAGGATGTCGATGAAGAGCATGCGCATCGGAACGCTCCCCCGATCCTTCTGGAGGATCTTGGGTTTCACACTGGCGTGGGCGAACCTTCCCCCAGGCATCTATGCGCTATACCGGGGAAGCTCAGGCTGGGGAACATGGCTCGTTCTCGCGGGTTTGGCGGGGCTAATGATTGGGCTGAGCAGACCCATTCTTCAGTGGGCGGAATCGCGGGCAGTCTATCGACCACTTGGGAGCCTCTTGATCTTCTCCCTCATGATCTTCGTCCCCGTTGAGCTGTGGGTGGCCGGGGGAAGCAGGGTCCTCGATCTCCAAGGGAAGCTCCTCGCGTTTGTCCATGCACTGATTTACTTGGGGCTTGCCATCCTGACCGCCGTCCGCTACTCCAAGTCGGTCCGCGCGGCCTGATCTCGAATGACGCTCGGTTCCGCTCGACCTAATCCCTCTGCCGCGCGAGAATGCCTTTCGAGGGCCGCACCTGGCCGGACGATCCTGCTGCTGCGGGCATCCAGCAAGTGATCCACGGCCTTCGCCGCGCTCTGAGGCGCGGCGATCCACTTGCATCGGCCAACTCATCCCCAAGCCTCCGCAGGCCGAGATTGCCGTGGCTGCCCGCCAAGCGTAGAATCCTCCTGTCCCGGATTCCGATCCGGGCACCCGAGGCCCACGATGGAAGCTCCCCATCCGGATATCGCCCGGATCTTGATCCCACCCGACCAGATCCGCGCCCGTCTGCGGGAGATCGCCCTCGAGCTCCAGCGCGACTATGCGGGGGAGGGCGCCCTCTACCTGGTGGGCATCCTCAAAGGTGCCTTCATCTTCCTCGCCGACCTCACCCGGGAGCTGACAGTCCCGCACATCGTCGACTTCATGGCCCTATCCAGCTACGGAAAGTCGGCCACCTCGACGGGGGCGGTGCGGATCGTGATGGACTTGCGCGAGCCGATCAACGGCCGGCACGTCCTGATCGTTGAGGATATCCTCGATACCGGCAATACCCTGCGCTATCTCTCCGAGACCCTGCTGGGGCGCAAACCCGCCTCCCTGCGTAGCTGCGTCTTGCTGCGCAAGAAACGCCCCGGCCCAGTGGCACACGTGGACTACCTCGGCTTTGAGATCCCGGACGTCTGGGTCGTGGGGTATGGGCTGGACTACGCCGATTCCTACCGCACCTTGCCCTACATCGCCGAGTTGAAGCCGGAGATCTATCAGGGTCGGGGCTAGCCCCTCCGGCGAACACCAAAATGGGATTGCGGGCTCCCAGAAGACGCCGATCGGCGGAGGTGATCCGCATGGGCCGGATCTTCAGCGTCCATGAGTACGACCTGCATGCCGAGATCGGAGCCGCCAAACTTGAGCGAGCGCTCAGGGAGGCGGAGACGAGCCACCTCCTGGAGATCCCCGGATTGACCTCCCACTTCTTCCTTCGGGGCGTAAAGGGCGAGCGCAGAGCGCGTCACGCCGCGCTCTACATCTACGAGAACCGGGAAGCGTGGGAGCGGATCTGGGGGCCTCCCACGCGGCCTCTGTCTCCAGATGCCTATCCCCCGGGTTGGCGCCGCTGGGAGGGAATTCTTTCGCCGCTCCTCGACCGACCGGCGGAGGCGATCCGCTTCACGGCCTACGAAGAGATGAGCGGGTGAGGCGCGACACAAAACCACGGAGACGATGAGGACACCAGATGACCAAGAAGACGGTCGGCTATGTTCAACTCGAGTGGACCTGCCCCCGCTGCGAGACCCGGAACCCCGGGCCGCAGAAGTTCTGCAATGGCTGTGGTGGCCCGCAGCCCCCCGACGTCAAGTTCGAGCAGCCGGCGCAGGAGAAGTTGCTCACCGACGCCGGAGAGATCGCCCGGGCCAAGGCGGGCCCGGATGTTCATTGCCCCTACTGCTCGTCCCGCAACCCGGCGACGGCCAAGTTCTGCGGGGCTTGCGGGGGTGAGCTGAAGGGCGGCCAGGCGCGCGCGAGAGGGCAAGTCCTTGGGGCACATCAACCGGGCGCGGCCGCCCCCGTCACCTGCAGAGCTTGCGGCACCTCCAATGCGGCGGGCACCTCGCGCTGCACAAACTGCGGGGCGAGCCTGGCCGCTGCCGCTGCGGAAGGCGCCACGCCTGCGGCCGCCGCCGGAGCGCGACCCTCCCTGCGCGGCCGGGCCCTCTACGCCGGCGCCGGCCTTCTCCTCCTCCTCTGCCTCGGCGCCGCGGCCGTCTTCTTTCTTCTCAGCAATCGGACCCAGACGGTCGAGGCCCGCGTCGACCGCCTCGCCTGGTCGCGCATCCTCCCGATCCTCGCCTTGGTGGAGGTCCAGCGCGAGACCTGGCAAGACGAGGTCCCGCCGGATGCGTCGGTCGGAGCCTGCACGCTGCAATACCGCGACACGCAGAGCGAGCCGGCGCCGAACGCCACCGAGGTCTGCGGCACGCCCTATACGGTCGACACGGGGAGCGGCTACGGAGAGTCGTCCAGGACTGCGAGTATCAGGTCTATGCCGAGTGGTGCAGCTACACCGCTCTCGACTGGCAGACGGTGGACACCGTGACGCAGACCGGCGAAGATCCCAGCCCGTTCTGGCCGGAGGTGACGTTGGCCGGCGACGAGCGCTTCGGCGAAGGAGTGGAGAGCTACCGGGTGGTATTCGCCACGCCGGATGGCGAATACGAATACGAACCCGCCGACGCGGCCGAGTTCGGCTGGTATGAAGTCGGCAGCGCGTGGCTGCTGGAGGTCAATGCACTGGGCTCGATCGTCTCGATCGAGCCTGCCGACTAGCCGATGCAACCAGACCTGACAGGTGCGTCACACCGCACCTTTCAGGTCTTCCAACGGCTCTATGCCACCTTGAGCACTTTCGCGCCGCGGATGCGGCGCGCTTTGAGGTCCCACAACGCCCGATTGGCTTCCTCGAGCGGATAGATCTGCACTTCGGGGCGGATCGCGGCCTCGGCGGCCAGCTCGAGGAACTCGCGGACGTCGGCCCGCGTGACATTGGCGACACTGCGGATTTCTTTCTCGAGCCAGAGGTGAGAGGCGTAGTCGAGCTTGGAGAGAGCCTCCTGATCGGCGACTTCTTTGCGGATGGCGTTGATCACCAGCCTCCCGCCGGGCAGCAGGTTCCGAAGCGCATCCAGGATCGGCCGCCATGCCGGCGTGGTGTCGATGATGGCGTCAAGCTTCGCCGGCGGCGTCTCGGAGGGATCGCCGGCCCAGGCGGCGCCGAGCTCGGAGGCAAAGGCACGCTCTTCTTCCCGGCGTGCAAAGACGAAGACTTCTGAGCGGGGGAAGCGATGCCTCGCCATCTTGAGGACCAGATGACCCGAGGCTCCAAAACCCGTCAGGCCAAGGCGTTCTCCGTCGCGAAGGCCTGTAAGCCGCAAGGAGCGGTATCCGATCGCGCCGGCGCAAAGCAGGGGCGCGGCTTCGGCGTCGTCGAGGGTCTCCGGAATCGAGTAGGCGAAGGGCGCCCGGAGCGTGAGGTGTTCCGCGTAGCCGCCGTCGATGTCGCGGCCGGTGGCCCGGAACTCCGGACACAGGTTCTCCCTGCCCGAAAGACAAAACTGGCACGACCCGCAGGCGGAGGCGATCCAAGCGACGCCGACCCGATCCCCCTCCCGGTGGCCTTTCGCCCCCCGGCCCAGCTTCTCCACCCGCCCAATCACCTGATGCCCGAGCACGACCGGTAGGCGAGGCGGCGGCAGCCGGCCCTCGATTTCGTCCAGCTCGGTGTGACATACGCCGCAGACGGAGACGCGGACTAAGATCTCCCCCTCCCCGGGCTCCGGGGCGGGGACGTCGGCCAGCCGGAGCGGAGGCTGGGTTTCCCCCATCGGCCCCAGCGTCTCGAGCAGCATCGCTTTCATGGCGCAGGCACACCTCCTCGCACAGTCCCCCCGGGCCTCGGCCGGATATCGACGTGCCCGAAAGCATGGCATCGATCTCTCGGAGGGCTTCTTCGGGCCGACAACCGTGTGGGAGAACTCTACAGAACAGATCGTGCCTAGTCAAGCGCACCGGCGTTCACTGAATGGGAGCGATGCAGCCTGCTCGCATCCGGATCTCGGTCGCGCTCCGCCGCACTGGCGCGGGGCTATGATCGGGATCGTAAGAATCCCCCCGAGGGGGGACCTTGAGAGGCACAACAATGCGGTAAGATTGCACGGTTTTCTCGCCCGGGGCCTGGCGCCCGCGGGCGGGCTCTTGGTCAGCCCGAAACATGTGAGCGTCGTCACAGGGAAGCCGATGCGGACTCGAGCCCTTCGAACAATTCGCCGGACACGCGCCGTGATCGACGAGTTCCCCCGCCGCTTCTGGGTCCTGGTCATCGCCTCCTTCATCGACACGGTGGGCCGGACGTTGATCTTCCCCTTCTTCGCCCTCTACGTCACCCAGCGGTTCGACGTAGGAATGACCGAGGCCGGCGTGCTCCTGGCGATCTTCTCGCTGACCGGCTTCGTGGGGAGCATGCTTGGCGGCGGCCTGACCGACCGCTTCGGACGCCGTTCGATCATCATCTCGGGGCTGGTGTTCAGCGCCGCCAGCGCTCTTTCGATGGGCCTGGTCAATCGCCTGACCGTGTTCTACGTCCTGGCAGCCTTTGTCGGCCTGCTTTCGGATGTGGGCGGCCCGGCCCAGGGCGCGATGGTCGCCGATCTGCTGCGCGAGGAGAAGCGGTCTGAAGGATTCGGGATCTTGCGTGTCTCCGGCAACCTGGCCTGGATCGTCGGGCCGACGATCGGCGGATTCCTGGCCTCCCGGTCGTATCTCTCGCTCTTCGTCCTGGACGCGATCGCCAGCGTGATCACGGCGGTGATCGTCTTCCGGCTCATCCCCGAGACGCGGCCCCAGGCTGCCGAGGTGGCCCGCCGCGAGAGCATGGCCGCCACCTACAAGGGGTATTTCCGGGTCCTGGGCGACCGGCCCTACGCCGCGTTTCTGGGGATTGCGATCATCATGAACCTGGTCTATCTACAGGTCTACAGCACCTTTTCGGTCTACTTGCGCGACGTCCACAATATCCCCACCCAGGGATATGGCTTCCTGATGAGCGCCAACGCCCTGCTGGTGGTCTTGGCGCAGTTCTGGGTGACACGCCGCACCAAGGACCGGCCACCCCTCCTGATGATGGCTCTCGGCTCGGCGTTCTACCTCGTCGGGTACACCATGTTCGGGTTGGTCTCGGCGTACTTCTTTTTCATCGTAGCCATGTTGATCGTAACCACCGGGGAGATGATCGCCATCCCGGTAAGCCAGTCGCTCGTGACGCGCTTCGCCCCGGAGGAGATGCGTGGCCGCTACATGGCGGTCTTCTCACTCTCGTGGGCGATCCCGGCCGCCGTCGGTCCCTGGGCGGCTGGGTTGATCATGGACAACTATGCGCCGCAACTGGTCTGGTATCTCTCGGGCGTGCTGGCCGCGGTCGCGGTCCTCGGGTTCTACACCCTCCACGGCCGGACCCAGGAGAGGCTCACCACACCAAGGGCGGATTCCCAGCCCTCTCCGTCCTAGCCCGGCGCGTCGGCTTAGGAGAACCTCGCCGAACTTCCGTTGTGCCGGGGTCAGGAGACCCTCGCCGAACCCGGGACCTGCGCGGGGCAGGTTCGGGTGGGCAGCCCCAGGAGGGGGACAGGCCGGCCATCAGGCTCCGCCACAATTCCGGCGAGCGGCTCGCACCGGGAAGACCACCCGGTATCTTCGGCCGCTGGCGGGAGCCGGCGGCGGGGCGCGAGGCGGACAACCTCTGAGCCAGCTGCAGGAGGCGCCTAAGCCGAAGTGACCGACGCCCTCCTCCATCGGAAACCTGCCACGGAGCGCCTCCGATGGCTCCGGTGCTTGTGCGGCCGGTCACGAAGCCGGCGTCATCCCACGATGCGCCCATAGCGGCCACTGGTCCGTCACCCCCAAGCATCCCGGTCCGATGGTAAGTAACTATTTACTTAACGGTCGATTTGCCCTAGAATACAGGTGGACCAGATGGCAGGCTGAGAGGAGGGAGCCCCATGTCGAAGCCGACGATGGAAGCCGCCTACCGGATCGCGCACGAGCTGCTCAAGGACCGCCTCCAACAGAACGCTCCGGAGATGCTCGCCGCCCTGGAGACCATCCAGGAGGCCGATGTCCTGGTCGTCCGGGGGCAATACGACCACATCGAGGACGTCTTCCGCCATTCGGGGACCCCGTTCACGCCCGTCCTGGGGAACGACCTCGCCCGCGTG
>DATEAV010000142.1:0-4814 GCA_035288185.1 Anaerolineales bacterium
CGGCGCGAGGATCGGCGTCGAGATCCATGCTGATCTCCCCCACTCTGGGCAGGGGATGCATCACAATCATCCGGTCCTTGGCGTCCCGCAGCGTCTCCGGCGTGATGACATAGGCGCCTTTCACCTTCTCATACTCCTCCAAGCTCTCAAAGCGTTCCTTCTGAACCCGAGTCACATAGAGCACATCGGTGGCGGAGAGCGCCGGGCCGAGGGTGTCATGCTCCGATTGCGGCAGGCCTTTCTCCTTGAGCTCCGTCACGAGCTCGGCAGGCATCCTCAAGACCTGGGGCGAGACGTAGTTGACGCGGACCACAAAGAGGGAGAGCAGGCGGGCCAACGAGTGGACCGTTCGGCCGTATTTCAGATCCCCGAGCATCGTCACCGTGAGGCCGTCGACGTGATCGAGCTCCTCCACGATCGTGAAGAGATCGAGCAGCGCCTGGGTGGGATGTTCGCCGACGCCGTCGCCGGCGTTGATGATCGGCTTGCGGGCGAACTGGGCCGCCTGGGCCGAGGCGCCCACCTCGGGGTGCCGCAAGACGATCACGTCGGCGTAGCACTCCAGCGTGCGGACGGTATCGGGAAGCGACTCGCCTTTGGCCACCGACGAGTAGCGCACCTCGTTGATGGGGATCACGCTTCCGCCGAGACGCTCCATGGCCGAGGTGAACGAGGATGAGGTGCGGGTGGATGGCTCGTAGAAGAGGTTGGCAAGGATCTTCCCTTTGAGCAGGTCGAACGTCCCCACGCGCTCCACCATCGCCCGCATCTCCTTGGCCACATCGAAGATGTAGTCGAGGTCGGCGCGGCTGAACTGGGAGACGGAGAGAATGTCCTTTCCATAGAAAGGCGCCTCGCGCCGATCGCCAAAGGGCAAGTGCGGGCTGATGGCTCGGCGTTCGGTCGGCGGCACAAAGGTAGCCATGGCATCCTCCTCGATCCAACAATCGTCAAGACGGTCGGCCCCATGAGCCCAGGTTTCGGGCTCATTGAGCCCCAATCAGCTGAACAGGTCGCTGCCTGTCCCAGGCTGCGCCAACACTTGCCCGTCTTCATAGGCGAGCTTCCCGCGAAGCACGACGCGGCGCACTTTCCCCCGCAGCCTCATCCCCTCAAAGGGCGTCCAGCCACAATGAGTGTGCATCTCCGAGGCACGGACTTCCCACTCCTGATCGGGATCCGCCTCGATGGTCGTCTCCGGTTGCTCTGGAAGGCCGAAGATCCGGCGTGGGTTGGTGTGCATCCTTCGGACAAGATCTTCGCTCGTGAGTCGTCCCTCGCCCACGGCCGTCAGCAGGAGCCCCAGCGCCGTCTCCAGGCCCGGGAAACCCGGCGGGGGATTCTTGCCGTCCTTCTCGGCGAGCGTGTGCGGCGCGTGGTCCGTGGCAAAGCAGTCGATCACCTCGAGGTTCTCCCAGAGGGCGGCGCGGTCGCGGGCGGAGGCCAGGCGCGGGCGGACCTCACTCCGCCCGGCGCCCAATCGAGGGATGTCTTCCTCCGTCAGGAAGAGATGATGGGGCGTCACCTCGCATGTGACGCGCAGCCCCCTCTCCTTGGCAGCCCGGATAAGCAGGATCTCGTCGCGCTGGGAGACATGGCAGACATGCAGTGGCCTTTCCGCGAGCGATGCAAGGAGGAGGGCCGCCGCCAGGCTGCGCCCTTCGGCGTGGACCGCGATCGGCCGGGCTGCCGGCCAGGACGACATGTGCGCCTGCAGAGCCTCCAGGTCGTCGAGGCGGAGGGGGCCATAGGTCTGGTCGAGATACATCTTCAGGCCGCACACGCGTCCGGCGAGGGAGGAGGCCTCACGTGCGTTGCCGGCGCCGGCCCCCAGGAAGAGGGCGTAGTCGCAGCGGGCCTTGTGGCGGGCGAGGTCCTTGGCCAGTGAGAGGCTCGGGCCGTCGGTGAGCGGCGGGCGAGTGTTGGGCATGGCCAGCACCGCCGTGAAGCCGCCGGCGAGGGCGGCGGCGGTGCCGCTGTCGAAGTCCTCTTTGTGCGTGCCGCCGGGCTCGCGCAGGTGGACGTGCGGGTCGATCAAGCCGGGGAGGCGGATCATGGGAGGCCTCCGGGCCTTCCCCCACCGGCACCAGGCAAAAAAAGAGAGCCTTTCGGCTCTGGCTGGGGGAAGAAAACGGCCCGCCGATGGGCGCGGGCCTGATCTTCAACGGGTAATCTCTTGGATCCTGAGCGCATGGGCATGGTCCGCCGCAGATTCTACGACAAGGGGCCTTCATGTCAAGGGATGACGCCCGGCACCGCTAGCATCTGGCGGTTCAACTCGAGGGCCCGCGCGCAGCCAGGGCGAGCCGCTGCCCCGAGCGGTCGTGAGGGGCTGCGGCCAGCCCTGCAACGCTGAACGATCCTCGCGAACACGCATCTAGGCTTCGGGCGAAAGCTCCTTCTCGTGTTCGACGCTCTCGTGCTCGAGCGTCACCATCCAGAGGAACCATCCCACGGGGATCGTGATCCGAGGGCCGTCCGGCACCCGCCAGTCGTAGCGCCGGGTCGCTTCGAGGCGCTCGGTGGTGAGCAGGCCGGCCGATGTGAAGAGAAGATGCAGCGCCGTGGCCGCCTCGACGGCCATCGACTGGATGCGCGGCCAGGGCCACGCGGCGTGTTTCGCCGCCTGCCGCGCGTTAAACTCGTCCAGCGTCCGATAGCCGCCCGACGCGCCGTCGATTTCGACGTAGCGTTCCTTAGCCATGATCCCGGGCCACTCGACGCCGGCCAGCATCTCCCCAGCGGAGATGACAAAGTATCGATCCCACTCCATGATGTGCCCCACGACTTGCGCCAGAGTCCTCCCCTCGGGGCAGCGCAGCCCGGCGGCCTCGGCGGTGATGGATCCCACGCGTCCGAGATACCAGGCCACCACATCATCGTGCAGGTGAGCCATCCGGCGGTGGCGTTCGTGGGGGGTGTCGGCGAAGATCTGCGCCACGCGAGGATAGAAGACCTCCGCCTTCACGCCGCGTCTCCGGCTCTTGCTGAGGCAGAGGCGATGGCTTTCTCGATCTCCTCCCGGTGTTTCCGGCGGTGCTCGAAGCGTCGGAGCTTAAGGCTGCCCAGCCTCTCGATCTCTCGGGCCAGATCCGGCGAGACCCCTTCGAGCGCCCGGTCGATCGCCTCCGCCGCCTGGACGGCCAGCTCGGCAGCCTTATCCGGCTCGATGGCCAGACAGAGGGGCAGGATCGAATCGTTGATGACGTCGGTATCGGCTTCCGAGGGCGATGGGCCTCGATCCTTCCACCGGGTGAGGAGCACGAGGGCCCGCCGGTCCCAGAACGCCAGATGGGCGAGCGCAGCGCCCACGGTCCAACCCTCTCCCAACGGCAATCGAAGCTCCTCGAGGCTGAGCCGCCCCGCCAGATCTCGAATTCGCTCGGTCTCCGCCCGATTCTCGCGCGAGATCGAGGGGTCCATTCTTTCCTCCTTATAAGCGGTGGCGGTGCGCACCGCGCAGGGAAGGCGTGTAGTGCGCTCCGGCGATTCGACGAGAAGGGTGCATGCACAGGCTCTCGCAATTCATTCACGGGCTCCCCCTATCTCGAGCTTGAACGGAAGCAGCCTGCCAAGTGGTCGTCGACCATTCCGACGGCCTGCATGAAGGCGTAGCACACCGTCGCGCCGACGAAGCGAAATCCCTTCGCCTTCAGGTCCCTGGCGAGAGCGTCGGACTCGCGGCTCGAGGCGGGCACTTGATCCCAGGCGCGCGCTCTGGGGCCGCGCAGAGCCCGTCCGCCGACGAAGCTCCACACATACTCGTCGAACGACCCGACGGCCTCGGCGATCTCCAGGAAGGCGCGGGCGTTGGCCACGGCCGCCTCCACCTTCAGCCGGTTGCGAACGATCCCCGGATCGCGAAGCAGGCGCTGGATCTCGCGCCTGCCGTAGCGCGCCACCCGCTCGGGGTCAAACCTCTCGAACGCCTTGCGGAAGTTGTCGCGCTTATGAAGGATGGTCCTCCAGGAGAGGCCTGCCTGGAAGCAATCGAGGATCAGGTGCTCATAGAGCTCCCGGTCATCGTGCACGGGGAAACCCCACTCATGGTCGTGATACGCCTCCATGAGCGGGTCCCCCGTGCCGAAGCAGCGATCGATCTTGGCAGAGCTCAATGAGGCAACCTCGCGAAAGCGCCCGACACCCCGAGCTCATCGCCCGGGGTCCCGTCGCCATGACCTCGAAGGAAGGTCCAGGCCGGATCGGGCTTCGGGTCGCCAGCTAGCGGCGCGCTGCCTTGGGCCGGGCCTGCCGGGCCCGAGGCCCTGGCTCAGCCCCAAGCGCCCTGCGGGCCGCTTCCTTCTTGTAACTCATCCACTTGATCAGGTCGTTGAAGCCCTTCGTGCCGCTCGTGAGGAAGAGCGCCGTCAGGATCACATCGAGCCAGGGCGCCTCCTCGTAGCCCAGAGAGGCCAGGAGGCGAAACCTGAGCCCCAGCGTCACGATCAGGGCCATGCCCAGAGCAATTGCGCTCAGGATCCACTTCTTGTGCGGTTGGACCCACTTCTCGAGCACGGGATCGGCGAGCTCGAGTAGCTGCTGGATGGCCATGGCAGCCACCAGCCCGGGTCCGAGCACCTTCGCCAGCGTCTCCATCGTCTCACCTCCGTTTGGCGCCGGATAGTGAACATCAGGATCCGTCGCGGCGCAATCGCCTGCGAAGGGCGCAACTCGGCCGTTGACATTACTCCGCGGGTGATGTAGAGGTTCACCTGCGCCCGGCGGCTTCCCCGCCGCGAACCGCCATGCACGATCTTCGGCCGCTCTACCGCACCCCCGAGGGGCTCGCCTCCGCCATGGCCGCCTACGAGGCG
>DATEAV010000143.1:0-2871 GCA_035288185.1 Anaerolineales bacterium
CCTGGCCGACTATGCCTTGCCGCAGTTCGACGGCCTGCGCGCGCTGCAGCTCTTGCAGGAGCGCGGGCTGGACATCCCATTCATCATCGTATCAGGCACGATCGGCGAGGAGCTCGCGGTCAACGCCATGAAGCGAGGCGCAGCCGACTACCTGCTCAAGGATCGGCTGGCGCGCCTGGGGCAGGCGGTAGAGCACGCGTTGGAACAGCGACGACTTAGCACCGAGCGCAAGCAGGCGCAGGAGGCGCTGGGGCGGAGCGAGGCGCGCTATCGCGACCTGGTCGATAACGCGAACGACATCATCTACACCCACAACCTGGCGGGGAACTTCACCTCGCTCAACCGGGTCGGCGAACGGCTCAGCGGCTACACTCAGGACGAAGCCCTGGCGATGAATCTGGCCCAGGTCATCGCCCCGGAGCACCTCGACCTGGCTCGCCAGATGTTGGGCCGCAAGGTCGCGGAAGGCGGGCCCACCACCTATGAACTCGAGATCATCGCGAAGGACGGGCGCCGGGTCCCGCTGGAGGTGAGCTCTCGCCTGATCTTCCAGGGCGAGACGCCCGTAGGGGTCCAGGGCATCGCGCGCGACATCACCGAGCGCAAGCAGACGGAGGCGACCCGGCAGGCCCTCTACCGGGCGAGCCTTGAGATCCAGGAACCGCTCGGTCTTCGGGCCCGGCTCGACCGCCTCCTCGAGACTGCCCAGACGATATTGGCGCTGGACCGGGTCAACATCCTCCTCGCGGACGCGGAGGGGCAGTGGCTGCAGGCGGTGGCAAGCACCGGGACCGAGGAGCCCCTCGTGGCGCTCCGGATCCCGCTTGGGCCGGCCGGGGGCGCCATGGCTGAGGCCTACGTCACCCAGCAGATGATCGTCTGGGACGGCCGAGACCCCGTCCCGCCGTCCCTGCGCCTGCGGCCGCCCTACGACCAGATCGCGGGCCTCCGCTCCCGGGCCTTTGCCCTCGTGCCGCTGGTGGTCCAGGGCCGATCGATCGGCGTCCTGGGGGTCGATCGGAAGCACAGCCGGCGGCCGTTTGAAGCATCGATGCTGGAGCTTCTCCAGCTCTTCGCTGGCCAAGCGGCGCTCGCCATCGAGCACGGCCGCCTCCACGAAGCGCAGCGGATGGCGGCGATCCAGCTCGAGGCCACCGTCGAGGTCCGGACCCAGGAGCTGCAGGCCGCGAATGCGCAGCTCCAAGAGGCGATGCGCCAGGCCCAGGCGGCCTCGCGCCACAAGTCGGTGTTCCTCGCCAACATGTCCCACGAGCTGCGGACCCCCCTCAACGCGATCCTCGGTTTCTCGGAGCTGCTGGCCCAGCAGGCGTATGGCCCCCTGACCCAGAAGCAGGCCCGCTATGTGGACAATGTCCACACCGCCGGGGAGCACCTCCTCGCCCTCATCAACGACCTCCTGGACCTCTCGAAGGTGGAGGCCGGGAAGCTGGAACTGCAACCCCAAGACTTCCACCTCCGCGAAGCCCTCGAGGCGGCCCTCCACGTCCTCCGCCCCCAGGCCGAGGCCAAGCAGCAGTCGCTGATCCTTGAGGTGGCGGACGATATCTCCACCATCACGGCGGACCCGCTCCGGGTTCGGCAGATCCTCTACAACCTCCTCTCAAATGCGGTGAAGTTCACCCCCGCCGGCGGGGCCATCACCGTCACCGCCAGGCAAGTTCACAGTTCACAGTTGACGGTTGACAGACCGAGGACCTCAGACCGTGAACTGTCAACCGTGGACCGTAAACCGTCGGGCGATTACGTCGAAATCGCCGTGGCCGATACGGGGATCGGGATCGAGCCGGACGACCTGCCGAAGCTGTTCCAGCTCTTCACGCAACTGGAGCAGACCTTCACGAAATCGGCCGAGGGGACCGGGCTTGGCCTCGCCCTGACGAAGCGCCTCGTCGAGCTACACGGCGGGACGATCTGGGCGGAGTCGGCAGGGAAAGGCCGGGGGAGCACCTTCACGGTCCGGCTTCCCCAGGCTGGGTCCGGGCGCACGCCCCGGCTCCTCCTCGTGGACGACGACGAGGTCCTGTTGGCTACCATCCGAGAAGCGCTGGAGGCAGCCGGATATCAGGTGGTGGCGGTGGGCGACGGAGCCTCCGCCCTCGCAGCGGTCGCTGCCGACTGTCCGGATCTGTTGATCCTGGACCTTCGGCTCCCCTCCGTAGATGGCTGGGCGGTTCTCCGGGAGCTCCGGGCGAACCTGGAGACCCGAGCGTTCCCCGTCCTGGCCATCACGGGAATTGATGTCGATCGGGGCGGCGAGGTGATCACCGCCGGGGCCGATGAGTTCCTTACCAAGCCCTTCTCGCTCACCGTCCTCGAGAGTGCGGTCCAGCGCCTCCTGCAATCGGTCGGTTCGGCCGGGCACGGGCGGGAACCACGGGCAACCTACTGAGGAAGCCCACGACGGACGCTCCCACTGGAGCGAGTACGAGAGGCCAGACTGTGGGAGAGACCATACACGACCGGGATCGGCAGATCGTGACGCTGCCTGTCGGCTGTGCCCGCCATCGGACACAGTCCGTTGCCCGCCTGCCGGGGCCGTGAGGCACGGACATGCGCAGCCCCACGCCGTCAGGGAAGCCGCCTCGAATCCTCATTGTGGATGACATCCCGCAGAATGTCGATCTGGTGAGCTCCTTGATGCGGGCTGAGGGGTATGAGGTCACCTCGGCTGCCGACGGGCTGGAGGCCCTGGCGCAGGTCGCCGCCGCTCCCCCGGACCTGATCTTCCTGGACATCATGATGCCGACGCTGGACGGCTATGCGGTCTGCCGCCAACTCAAGGCGCGCCCCGAGACCCGCTTGGTGCCGATCGTCTTGATCACCGCCCTGGGGGATGAAGCCGACAAGCTC
>DATEAV010000144.1:0-8587 GCA_035288185.1 Anaerolineales bacterium
GATCCATCTTCGCCTCCCCGGGCCGCTCCTTTACGGCAAGCAATGCTCTCGCCGCGCAGCCTACCACGAACGCAGCTTCTTGAGGAGGGTGGCCCATTCATTCACAAGCTCTTCGCTCCAGGGATCTTCGAGGGCGAGACGGCCCGCGGTGCGGCGAAGGTGTCTAGGGCGCAGCGGCGCGTTCGCGAGTCAAGAGGTGATCGAAGGTGGTCCGCTAGCCGCTTGCGTTCTGCCGTCCCGCCCGGACGCTGCGGAGGAAATCCGCTCGCGCTTGGAGCCCGCCCAAATTACTGAAATCGATCGTGTGCGATTTCCAGCCGTGAAGGTCGGCCCTCCGGGCTCGGGGACGCCCAAGAAGCCGAAGCGGGAGAGAATGCTGCGCAAGCGCTACCGGGGGGGCGGGCCTGGAGCCGGTGACGGAAGCGGCCATGAGCGCCCGATCCAGATGGCATGCCTATTCGCTCTTCGCCGCCGTCCCCGTGTTGGCCGTGTTTATCTCAACCAACCGCGCATTGCGGAGGGCGAGCATCATCGCTGAGAACGCGGAGAGCGCAGAGCCCCCACGGGGCCTCTGCGCTCTCCGTGAACTTCGTAGTGAATCGCGCCGTCCCTAGTCGACGCGGTGGATGTGAGCCCCGAGACCGCGGAGCTTCTCGTCGATCCGTTCGTAGCCGCGATCGATCTGCCCGATGTTGCGAATCTGGGAGCTGCCCTCGGCGGCCAGGGCGGCCAGCACCAGAGCCAGGCCGGCCCGGATATCCGGGCTCTCGAGCTGCTCACCGTAAAGCTGGTTTGGGCCCTGGACGATGCAGCGATGCGGGTCGCAGAGCACGATCCGGGCTCCCATGGCCACCAGCTTGTCGATGAAGAACATCCGGCCTTCGAACATCCAGTCGTGGAAGAGAACGGTGCCTTTCGATTGGGTGGCCAGGACGATGGCGATGCTCATCAAGTCGGTGGGGAACGCTGGCCAGGGCATCACGCTGATCTGGGGGATCATCCCCCGGACCTCCGGCTGGATCTCCATGCTTTGCGCAGCGGGGACAGAGAGATCCTCGCCTTCCAATTCCCACGTCACTCCCAATCGCTGGAACACCAGACGGGCCATGTCGAGATGTTCGGGTGCGGCGCGGCGGATGCGGATCTCGCCCCCCGTCACCGCGCTCGCCCCGATGAAGCTCACCACTTCCAGGTAATCGGGGCCGATCGTGTAGTCGCCTCCGTGGAGGCGCGAAACGCCTTCGATGTGCAACGTGTTTGACCCGATCTGATCGATTCGCGCGCCGAGTGAGTTGAGGAACCGGCAGAGATCCTGAACGTGCGGCTCGGAGGCGGCATTGCGGATGACCGTGTTGCCGCGGGCGGTGACGGCGGCCATGACTGCGTTCTCGGTGGCGGTGACGCTGGCCTCGTCGAGGAGGACGGTGCCGCCGTGCAGCCCGCCGGGTGCCTCGAGGTGGAACTCGCCATCCGCGAAGCGACATTCCACACCCAGGCCCGCCAGGGCGATCAGGTGGGTGTCGACGCGGCGGCGGCCGATCACGTCGCCGCCGGGCGTCGGGAGCTGAATGCCGCCGGCGCGGGCGCACATCGGGCCGGCCAGGAGAACCGAGGCGCGCATCTGCCGGCACAGGTCGGGGTCGAGATCGGCCTTGCGCACCTCCTTTGCCTGGATCCTCCAGGTGTGGGCGTCGATCACCTCGATCGCCACCCCCAGGCTGAGCAGCAGGCTGCGCATCGTGCGCACGTCGCCGATGTCCGGAAGGTTTCGCAAGATGACGGGCTCGTCGGTGAGCAGACAGGCGGCCAGCAGGGGCAGCGCGGCGTTCTTGTTCCCCGAGGGGACGACCTCACCCCGCAGGGCCTGGCCTCCTTCGATGAGGAATGAGGTCATGGCCGGCCTCTCCCGGGGTAGCCCAACACCACCTCCTGGCCGAGGGCCAGGGGCAAGACGTCGGCGGCGCGGCCACGATTCACGGCGATCTCGAGCAGGCCGTCGCTGCCGACGTAGGTGAGGGCTTCGCCCACGGCCACGTCGCCGAAGGTGGCGCGTAGGTCGAGGGCCACGCCGTTGGGGAGCTGGAGGCAGAGGCCGGCAATGGGTAGACGCGCCGGCGGGCAGTGGGGCAACCAGGGCTCGAGCACCAGATCGTCTTCCTCCCCGCGCAGCATCCCGATGCTGGTCGTGAAATTGCCGAAGCGATCGATGCGCAGGATCTCGCCGCGCACGGCGGGGCCTTCAACCAATTCGAGCTCGGGAAGGGGGAAACGAACCAGGTCGGTGACCGGAGGCCCGAGAGTGGCGGGAGGCAGGCCGAGGGAAAGGTGGGCGGCGGCAGGGGCGAAGAGATCCCGGCCATGGAAGGTGCTGCTCACTCGAGGGAGCTGGTAGTCGGGAGCGATCAGGCGGTGGGCGTGGAAGCTCGGATCGGAGACGAGCAGGTAGGTGAAGAGGCCGTTGTCCGGGCCGACGCAGACGCGCTCGGGCCAGGCGACGGCCACCGGACGCCGGTCGGTGCCGACGCCGGGGTCCACCACGACGCAGAAGATCGTCCCCCGGGGGAAATAGGGGACCGCCTGCCAGAGCTTGAAGGCGCCTTCGTGGATGTCCCCGGGGGTGATGTTGTGGGTGAGGTCGATAATCGGCACGTTCGGCGAGATCCGGGTGACCACACCCTTCATCACGCCGACGAAGGTGTCCAGGGTGCCGAAGTCGGTGAGCAGGGCGATGCAGGGCGCGGTCAGCGGATTCTCCACAGCGGTGATTCTAGCGGAGGCACGCCGGGCGGTCAAACCGGGGGGTTGGAGATCGCGGCGGGGCGGGGGGCAGGATTCATGCCGCGTCCGGCGTCCATGCCTTTGATCCCGTGCGTCAATGGCGATCAAGGGCCGTGTGGTAAAATTGAAGTTTGTGAAGCGTCCCGAATCGGATCGAACCCAGGTTCCAATCGGTGTCTTGCCGTCGATGCTGGTGGGCTTTGACCGCGTGGCAGCGCGGCCGCTTCTGCTGCTGCCCCCGATCCTTCTTGATCTGATCCTGTGGCTCGGCCCCCGGCTGTGGATCGCCCGCCTGGCCTCTCAGGCATCCGGCGCGATTGTCCTGCCGCCCGGGGCCGATCCGACCTTTGTTGAGCAGACGCAGGCACTCCGTGAAGCGCTCACCGACTTCGGCGCCCGATTCAATGTCCTGGCGGCCTTGAGCAGCCTGCCTGTGGGCATTCCAAGCCTGATGTCCGGCCGAATGCCGCTCGGGACCCCGCTCGGCGAGCCGCAAGGGATGCAACTCCCGACGCTGCTTGCCCTTCTGGCGGCGGCCGTGGCCTTCACCTTCCTGGGTCTGGCGATGGGGTCGCAATACCACATCTGGGCGGCGAGGCAGGTGGCGCCCCAGGCCGAGGTGGCTCGGCTGGCTCCGGCCTGGGGGCGGGTTGCGGCGCTCTCCCTGGGCGTCTACCTAGGTGTGCTCGGGCTGCTGGCCGCCACAGGGCTGGCCGCCACGCTGGCTGCCTGGTTGGCTCCCTGGCTGGGGCTGCTGATGATCTTTATGGCGTTGAGCCTGGTCTTTTGGGTTGCCGTGTACTTGATGTTCACCCCGCACGGAATCATTCGCTATCGCCTAGGTGTCTTGAGGTCGATCGTCGAGAGCGTGCAGGTTGTGCGCTGGAATCTGGTTGGGACGGCGACGTTTCTGGCGATCGCGTTTGGCGTCACCTGGCTGACAGGGTGGGTGTGGAGCCTGCCGGCCGAGAATTCGTGGTACCTGCTCCTGGCCGTGGTGGGGCATGCCTTTGTGAGCGCCACCCTGCTCATCGGCAGCTACGCCTTCTACCAGAGCCGGCGGGAGTGGACGCTTCAGATCCCGCAGCATCTGGCGGCGCTGCAAGCCGGCGGGAAGACGGCGCCCAGGCCGGGCTCGGAAGGACGGGGAGGCTAAGGGATGGCTGAGAAGAAGCCGCGCGCCACCGGCTCCTACGGCGCGAAGGACATCCAGGTTCTCGAAGGCCTGGAGGCCGTGCGGCGTCGGCCAGGAATGTACGTCGGCGGGACCGACGTCAAGGCGCTCCACCACATGGTCCATGAGGTGGTGGATAACTCAATCGACGAGGCTCTGGCTGGGGCGTGTAAGAACATCGAGGTCGTCATCCACGCCGACAGCAGCGTGACCGTCGAGGACGACGGCCGCGGCATCCCGGTGGACCCGCATCCGGAGAAGAAGAAATCGGCGCTGGAAGTGGTGATGACTACGCTTCACGCCGGCGCCAAGTTCGGTGGCGACGGTTACAAGGTGTCGGGCGGGCTGCACGGTGTGGGCGTCTCGGCAGTGAACGCCCTCTCGGAGTGGTGCGAAGTGGAAGTGCGCCGCGATGGACAGCTACACTTCCAGCGCTATGAGCGAGGCGTCCCACTGGCGCCGGTGAAAGCGATCGGCAAGAGCCCGAAGGAAATCACGGGCACCAAGACGACGTTCCTGCGCGACAAGGAGATCTTCACCGGGGATCTCGATTATCGGTTTGAGACTCTGGTGCAGCGTTTCCGCGAGATGGCGTTCGTCACACGGGGAGTGACGATCCACCTGGTGGACGAACGCGATAACCGGGAGATGACCTTCCATTTCGAGGGCGGAATCACGTCCTTTGTCCGCTACCTGAATCGCAACCGGGAGGTGCTGCACCCGGTGGTCCACGTCGACACCGAGCTGGACAACATCGGGATCGAGGTGGGGCTGCAATTCACCGACGCCTATGCCGAATCGGTCTACTCCTTCGCCAACACGATCAATACGGTCGACGGCGGGACGCATCTCACCGGGATGCGCGCCGCAATCACGCGCACGATCAACGACTATGCGCGCAAGGCGAGCCTGCTGAAGGATGCCGATCCAAACTTCAGCGGCGACGACACCCGAGAAGGCCTGACGGCGATCGTCTCGGTGAAGCATCGCGATCCTCAGTTCGAGAGCCAGACCAAAGTCAAGCTGATGAACCCCGAGGTGCAGACTCTGGTGCAGCAGGCTCTCGGAGAGGAGTTTGGGCGTTTCCTGGAGGAGAACCCGCGCGCCGGCCGGGCGATCGTGCAGAAGTGCCTCACCTCGGCGCGGGCGCGGGACGCGGCCAAGAAGGCGCGCGATCTGGTCATCCGCAAGAGCGCGCTGGAAAGCCTGACTCT
Source organism: Anaerolineales bacterium (assembly GCA_035288185.1). GTDB lineage: Bacteria > Chloroflexota > Anaerolineae > Anaerolineales > E44-bin32 > DATEAV01. The sequence goes on from DATEAV010000144.1 coordinate 5,167, forward strand.
CCCGGGCAAGCTGGCCGACTGCTCCGAGCGCGAGCCCACTAAGTGCGAGCTCTACATCGTCGAGGGCGATTCGGCCGGCGGCTCGGCCAAACAGGGGCGTGATCGCCACTTCCAGGCCGTGCTGCCCTTGCGGGGCAAGATCCTCAATACCGAGCGCGCCCGGCTGGACAAGATCCTCTCCAACAACGAGGTCAAGGCGCTGATCTCCGCCCTGGGGACGGGTATCGGCGATTCGTTTGATCTGAAAGGGCTGCGTTACGGTCGGGTGATCATCATGACCGACGCCGACGTGGACGGCAGCCACATCCGCACCCTCCTGCTCACCTTCTTCTTCCGCTACATGGTCGAGCTGATTGAGGAGGGGCATCTCTACATAGCCCAACCGCCGCTCTACCGGATTGCCCACAAGAACAAGGTGCACTACGTCTACGCCGACCCGGAGCGAGACAAGGTTCTCAAAGAGCTCGGGGTGAGCGCCGAGAAAGCCTCGATCCAACGTTACAAGGGCCTGGGCGAGATGAACCCCACCCAGCTGTGGGATACGACCCTGAATCCGGAAAACCGGACTCTCCTGCAGGTGACAGTGGAAGACGCGGCCGCGGCCGACCTGACGTTCGACATGCTGATGGGCGAGGCCGTTCCACCGCGCCGACGGTTTATTCAGACTCACGCGCGCGAGGTGCGTAATCTCGACATCTGACACGGGGTGCGAGGGACCCGCCGTCGGGGTTGCCTGCTGGAACGCACTGCGCCGGATACGCCCCCCGACCTCGGGTGAGGCGGTATGGGATCAGCCAGAGAGCCCCGCTTGACGAGGGCGGCGCTTTGGCGTCTGGGCCTGCTGCCCCTGGCCTTCCTGGTGATCGGCGGGGTGAGCGGATGGCTGCTGGCGCGCTCCTGGGGGCAGGGCTGCCCGCCAACCTGCCCGACGACGCCGACCGCTGCGATCACTGCCACCCCACGCCCGAGCCGAACGACTTCCCCGACCCTACCTCCGTCGACCGCCACACCGACGCCCACGGTGACGGCGACGGCCGAACCGCAGCCTCCGGCCTTCCGGATCCCGGCGCTCGAGTATCACGACACCCAATTCAATATGTCCGGCGGGCGCGTGCAGATGACCCCGGAGTGGTTTCGCGAACAGATGCTCTGGCTGCGAGACAACGGCTTCACCACCATCACCGTTGCGCAACTGCTCGGGTATCTGGACGGTACTCTCTCGTTGCCGCAGCGGAGCGTCCTGCTCACTTTCGATATTGGGACTCACCGCGCCGACGACTATGAGAACGTGATCATCCCCACCCTGCGGGAGCTTGGCTATCACGCCGTGCTCTTCGTCTTGACCAACGTCATCACCGGCGACGGCTCCGACAATTCGGTTACCTGGGACATGCTCCGCGAGTGGCAGGCCGAGGGGCTGATCTCAGTCCAATCCCATGGCGTCTACCACCCGGACTATCGCGAGCTCTCCTTCGGTCAGCAGCTCTGGGACGCGACCACCGCGCACACCCTCATCATGCAGGAGATGGGCGTGGCGCCCCAGATCTTCGCCTTTCCCTTCGATGCCGTCCCCGATGAGGCGGATCTGATCATGCAAACGGCGGGATACGCCGCGGCCTTGGCCGGGCACCGCAACGAACGCAGCATCCTGGCCATGGATCCGGAACGCTTTGGCCTGCCTCGTTACTACCCGTACTCCAGCCAGGATTCCTACCCTGCCCTGGTGGGGCCCGAAGGCTGGACGTTCGAGGAAATGATGCTGCGGGCCATCGAGCCGCCCCCCGGCATTCCTTCGCCGGCCTCCCCCACTCCGGAGCCCACGCCGACGGCCACCCCGTCCGCCGCAGGGGCATCGGCGGCCCGCTTCGACTACCTGGCTTCCCTGGCGGACTACTGCGCCTCGACCGGAGGCCTCGATGGTCCGGAGATCGATCAGCAGGCTACCTTCGTCACCGACGTCAGCCCCTACGCGCAAAGCCTCCTGGCGTTGCCGGTCCAGGTGAGACCGACGTGCGACTTCGGGCCGGTGATCCGGCCCGATGCCGTTGTACTCCACTACACGGTGGGCTCCTCCGATGCCGCGTTGGCGTCGTTTCGCTCTCCGACGACACTTACCTCCGCACACTACATCGTCGAGCGCGACGGGACCATCCTCCAGCTGGTGCCGGAGGTGCTGGGCGCCTATCACGTCACGTGCTTCGGGGTCCGCAGCGTGTGCCTGCCCGATTGCCCGATCTGCGAGGATGAGGACGGGCGTCTTACGGAGCCCTGGCTGCGGTCGATTGGCATCGAGATCGTCAACGTCGGGCCGCTGGCTGGCGAACCGGGATCGTTCCGCTACCGTGATGGCACGCCGTTTGACGGCTTGGTGTTTACCGACTACCTGGCTTCATGGCGTTATCGCTATTGGGAGGACTACCCTCCTCAGCAGGTGAGGGCGCTGCGCATCTTGGTCGAGGACATTCTGCGGCGCTGGGCCATCCCGCTCGACGGCGTGATCGGGCACAGCCGGGTGCAGGTGAGCAAGATCGATCCAGGCCCGGCGCTCAACCTCACCTGGCAGCGGTACGGCGACCCTCCCCGAGACCCGATCTTCTCCCCGGACGACCTGCTTCTGCCCCCCGATTTCCCCGTCAGGCTCGGCGCCGCGACCGAGGGGTTCTGAACGTACGGCGCTAGGGCAAGTGTTCGACGCACCGATGTAGAAGGACTCCCTCGGTCTGTCCGCCTGAGGGAGTCCCGAAGGGGAGTTCACCGTAGGCGCCCGAAGGACTTCACATCCGCGGCGCGTGGGACCCTCACCGCACCCAGCTGCACCGCACCCACCTGCACCGCACCTGCGGTGCGTCGCAGGTGCAGGTGTGCGGTGCGTCGCAGGTGCGGTGTGCAGTGCGCTGCACACTTGCACTGGCGCCCACCATTCGCCGGGCCGGACGGGGTGCAGGCGTGCGGTGCGGCGCAGGTGTCGGCTCCTGCGGGCGCTCAGAGCTTGTGAACGAATCTCCGAGCGATCCTTCTCCGAGGTTGATGCATCCTGAATTACCCCCACCCCGTTCGGGCCGCGAAGCCCTCCCGAAGGACATCGGGACGATGTGGCCCGCCGGGGCGACACCTGCCCCGAACCGCACACCTGCACCTGCAGCGCACTGCAGGTGCGGTGCAGGTGGGTGCGGGGGACGGCCCCTGCCCCTTCGCGTGCATCCCGTAGCGACACTTGCACCTGCTTGCACACCTGCCCTGGCGGGCGGTGCCAGGGAGTGCAGGTGAGCGGAGGGACCCCCGGCAGTTGCTCGATTTCAATAATCCGAGGGGGGCATGCCGGGGGAGGGGAGGTTGATCTAAGGAGGTAGGGGGCGGCTTGGCCGCCCCCTACCTCCTTAGACCTTCACCCCCCTTCGCGCAGCACCCCCTTTGGGGCTCC
>DATEAV010000145.1:0-3743 GCA_035288185.1 Anaerolineales bacterium
GGTGAGGCCTTGCGGGCGTGGAGCGGCCCAGGGCTTGCGCTGTGCGCCGCCGGCCCAGCGCGCCGCCCCGAAGGTGAGGTGCTCGCCATCATAGAGGAAGATGTGGGCATCGTCCGCGCCGACGAACTGGATGGCCTGCTCGAGGATCGTTTCAAGCACCGGCTGAAACTCGAGGCTCGAGGTCAGGCGCAGATTGGCCTGGCGGAGGGTCTCCAGCTCGGAGCCGCGGCGACGTTCCTTCTGCATCAGGAGGGCCAGCTCGAGGGCAGTCGCCGCTTGCCCCGCAAGATGCGTGAGAAAGTCCAGATCTTCTTGCGCGAAGGGCGCCTGGCTGGCGCCCCGCCAGATGTGCATCACGCCCTTCACCTCGCCGTGGGCGAGCAGAGGCACGCTGAGTAGCACCTGAAACCCGACTTCCGCCTGTAGGGCGGGGCTGCGCCCGGGCCAATGCGGGTAGTCCTGGATCAGGAGAGGTTCGGCGCTCTGGGCCACAAGCCCGGCCGCGCCCTCGCCATAGGGGAGCACGGTCCCCGTCTCGTCAGGCGGGTTGGGGAGGCTGACGACACAGCGGACGATTCGTTCCGAAGGCTGCGTCAGGTAGACGCTGCCCGCGCTGGCCTCCATGATGTCCATGGCTCTGGCGACAATCGCATGGAGCAGGGCTTCCACATCGCCGTGCGAGAGCATCTGAGCGGTAACATCCCGGATGACGCCCAGCTCGCGCGTCCTGCGGGCGCGTTGCTCGTCGCTGCGGATTCGACGCAGGGCATACCCCACCTGCCCGGCCAGTGCCTCCAGCGCCAACAGTCCATCGCCGTGGAAGTCGTCCGGGCAAGAGAGGAAGACCGTTAAGGCACCCAGCGGGATGCCGTCGGCGAGGAAGGGAAACGCCGCCGCGGCGGAGAGGCCCCGCGCCACCGCCTCGCGCCTCAGCGGCTCGGCCGGAGGGATATCCCCCGGGTTGGCGGCCAGGATGGGACGGCGTTCCCGGATGGCTGCGGCGGCAAGGCAGCCCTCGCCGGCTCGCTCGAGCGAATGCTTCAACGCGGCCAACCCCGTTTCAGGCAGACCGGCCTGGCCCGTGGGGACAAGCCGGCCGTCCTCCGCCTGGACGAGCGCCGCCCAGGCGAGGGCCATGGGCAGGTGAGAGACAAGCGCCTGGCAGGTGCGCTCCGTGAGGGCTATCCCATCGGAGAGCGAAGCGGGTAGCGAGCAGATCTCGCTGAGGAGACGGAGCAGTTGCTCGGGCTGAACGGTGCGGGAGCCGGTCGTGGATGGTTCGGCAATGCTCAAGGGTTACCCGCCTGAGTAGCTCAAGAGAGGGGTTGCGAATGGATTATACTCATCTTGGGTTCCGGCGTTAGGTAGGCAGTGAATATGAATTGTGGTGATGGAGAATCGGTGTGATGGATCCGTTTGGCGCCCTGGCCCGTCTCGACACCCCCCTGGGCCCGGTGACCTACTTCCGCCTGGAAGCTCTCGAACGGCAGGGGCTCCTGCGCCTGGATCGGCTCCCAGTCTCGCTGCGCGTGCTTCTTGAATGCGTGCTGCGCGCCGCGAGCGGGCCCCGGGTGAGCCCGGAGGATGTGGCCACGCTGGCCGCCTGGAGCCCGAAGGCCGGGCGCCGTCCGGACGTCCCCTTCTTCCCGGCGCGAGTGCTGATGCAAGACTTCACCGGTGTGCCCGCCATCGTCGACCTGGCGGCGATGCGCTCGGCGCTGGCGCGCCTTGGCGGAGATCCTCGGCGAATCAACCCGCGGCTTCCCGTCGACCTGGTGATCGATCACTCGGTTCAGGTGGATTTCTTCGCCTCGCCTGACGCGCTCCTGCGGAACGCCGAGCTCGAGTTCTCCCGAAATCGCGAGCGCTATCAGTTCCTCCGCTGGGCGCAAGAGGCCTTCGATCATCTTCGCATCGTGCCTCCCGCCACCGGGATCGTCCACCAGGTGAACCTCGAGTATCTGGCCACCGTCGTGGCGAGCCGCCAAGGGCCGGAAGGTCTCCAGGCTTTCCCGGATTCGCTTGTGGGCACCGATTCGCACACGACCATGGTCAACGGGCTAGGAGTGCTCGGCTGGGGGGTGGGGGGCATCGAGGCTGAGGCCGTGATGCTGGGAGAGCCGCTGGTGATGATTGCCCCGGAGGTCGTCGGGTTTCGCCTTCGCGGCAGGCTGCGCGAAGGAGTGACGGCCACGGACCTCACCCTCACGATCACCCAGATTCTCCGCCGGCATGGGGTGGTCGATAAGTTCGTCGAGTTCACGGGGGCGGGGCTGCAAGAGATAACCCTCCCCGATCGGGCGACCGTGGCCAATATGGCCCCCGAGTATGGGGCGACCGCCGCCTTCTTCCCGGTGGATGGCGAGACGCTGCGCTACCTCCGGCAGACGGGCCGGGAGCCGGCCCACATCGAGTTCGTCGAGCAATACTGCAAGGAGCAGCGCCTGTTCCGTTCGGCCGAAAGCCCCGAGCCGGAGTTCAGTGAGCTGCTGGAGCTGGATCTGGCCAGCGTGGAGCCTAGCCTGGCCGGTCCCAAGCGCCCGCAGGACCGGCTCCCTCTCTCGCGCGTCAAGGAAGGTTTCCAGGAGGCGCTCACCGCGCCGACGGCGAAAGGCGGATATGCCCTCCCGGAGGAGGCCGTCGGGCGGACGGCGACCGTCGGCACCAACGGCGCCAAGGCCACTCTGGGCCATGGCGCAGTGGTGATCGCCGCCATCACTTCCTGCACCAACACGTCCAATCCCTCGGTGATGGTGGCGGCAGGATTGCTCGCCAAGAAGGCTCTGGAGCGCGGCCTCCAGCCGAAACCGCTCGTCAAGACGAGCATGGCCCCCGGCTCGCGCGTCGTGACGGAATACCTGGCGGGTGCCGGCCTGCTCGAGCCCCTCAGCCGTCTGGGCTTCAACGTTGTGGGCTATGGCTGCACGACCTGCATCGGCAACAGCGGCCCGCTGCCCGGGGAAGTGGTCAAAGCGGTGGAGGAGGCCGATCTGGTGGTGGCCTCGGTCCTCTCGGGCAACCGCAACTTCGAAGGCCGAATCAACCCGCATGTGCGCGCCAACTTCCTCGCCTCGCCGCCGCTTGTGGTAGCCTACGCCCTTGCCGGGACGACCCAAATCGATCTGACGCGCGAGCCACTGGGACGCGACCCCGGAGGACGGCCCGTCTACCTGCGCGATCTCTGGCCCACCCAGGCGGAGGTCGCGCAGGTCGTTGAGCGAGCCGTCAGGCCCGAGCTCTTCCGCCGGCGTTACGCCGACGTGTACACCGGCAACGAGACCTGGAACGCCGTCCCGGTAGCCGGCGGCGACCTCTACCGCTGGGACCCGGACTCGACCTACATCCAGGAGCCTCCCTTCTTCCTTGACCTGACCGACGAAACGCCGGTGATCGAGGAAATTCGCAACGCCCGAGTGCTGGCTCTGCTCGGCGACTCGGTCACGACCGATCACATTTCGCCGGCCGGGGCGATCCCCGCCGAGGGACCGGCCGGACGCTATCTCCTCTCGCGGGGGGTCCAGCCGCGTGACTTCAACTCCTTCGGGTCTCGGCGCGGAAACGACCGCGTGATGACCCGGGGGACCTTCGGGAACATCCGGCTTAAGAATCTCCTCGTGCCGGGGGTGGAAGGCGGGGTGACCGCGCACTTCCCCGGTGGCGAGCGGATGAGCATCTACGAGGCGGCGATGGAGTTTCGCCAGGAAGGCGTCCCGCTGCTTGTGATTGCGGGGAAGGAGTATGGT
>DATEAV010000146.1:0-8237 GCA_035288185.1 Anaerolineales bacterium
ACCGACGAGTCGGGTCCAGTTAAAACTGAAAACCGCGGCGAACGGGTGCAATGCGCCTGTTGTAGTTCACCACGTAATCCTGAAGCCGGGTCTCGAGGCGCTGGAAAGTTTCGGAGGCCAGGATTCCGCGCAGGGTCGTGAGATCGGGAGCGCTGAAGGTGGCCAGGCGGAGGGGGTAGGAGCCGTAGGCGGTGTGCCAGGTGCCTTGCAGGCTGAGGCCGATGCGTTCAAGGGTGGGGATGAACTCTCCCAAGACATATCGGAAATACGCCTCCTGCCGCTCAGGGACGGGATCGTACGTGAGCAGAAGAAGAACGGGGCTGGCGTCCGCGTTCACGCGGCTGGCGCCTTAACGCACGGGCCTGGGGCGTCGCGAGAACAGATCGCTGACGGAACCGCGAGCGACGGCCCCCGGTTCGGCGGGCCACAGGCCGGCAGCGGCCGCGCCACACTTGGGGCAGGTGCCGCTGGAGGTGAGGTGATAGCCGAGGACGACATAGCCGAGGCGTTCGACGAGTGGCGTTCCGCACGAGGCGCAGGAGGTGTTTTCGTAGGCGCCGACGCGGCCGGGGAGGTTGCCGGCGTAGACGTAGCGCAGGCCGGCTTCCTGGCCGATCTCAGCGGCGCGGATCAGCCCGGCTGCCGTGGTGTTTTCGGGCTCGGTCATCTTGTAGTCCTGATGGAACGCGGTGACATGCCAGGGGATCTCGGGTGAGACCGAGACCAGAAAGCGAGCCGCGTCCATCAGCTCATCGGTGCTGTCGTTGAATCCGGGGACGACGAGGGTGACGACCTCCACCCACAGGCCGAGATCGTGGGCGCGGCGGACGGTGTCGAGGACGTTCGTCAGAACGCCGCCCAGACGGCGATACTGCGCGTCCTGCATCGTCTTGAGATCCACCTTGTAGGCCGAGAGATAGGGCCGAAGGTATTCCAGGGCTTCGGGCGTGGCGTTGCCGTTGGAGACGAAGGCGCAGTGAAGGCCGGCCTTCTTGGCCTCTTTGAACACCGCCACCGCCCATTCCGAGGTGATGAGCGGCTCGTTATAGGAGGAGGCCACCACCTGGGCGCCCATTCCGACGGCGTAGTTGACGAGCTCGCCCGGAGAGACGCGGCGGGCCGATGCGCCGTAGGCCTCGGAGAGTGGATCGCGCAGGGCCTGGCTGGTGACCCAATTCTGGCAATAAACACAATGAAAATCGCATCCAAGCATCCCGAAGGTGAGGGTCTCGGAGCCGGGGAAGAGGTGGAAGAAAGGCTTCTTCTCCGTGGGATCGCACTGGAGGGCGGCGACATAGCCCCACGGGACGCGCAGCACCCCGTCCTGATTGAAGCGGACCTTGCAGATACCGCGTTTGCCGGGGCGGATCAGGCAGCGGTGGCCGCAGGCGAAACAGCGCACCGCCCCGTCGGGGAGCTGCTCGTAGAGATCCCCCTCCACCGTCATAGCGTCGATTTGTTCGGCGAGAGTGCTCATCGCTTGAGGCGATTATAACACCCGGAGTGGGGGGATATCCGGGGCGACGGGAGTAGAATGAGACGATGGTCACGATCGCGATTCAAGCGGGCGGCGCTTCCTCACGGATGGGGCGTGACAAAGGGATTGTCCCCCTGGCCGGCAAGCCGATGGTGCGGCATCTGCTGGACCGGATCGAGGGGCTGGGGGACGAGACCCTGATCACCACCAACAGTCCACAAGACTATCGGTTTGCGGGCGTGCGCCTCGTCGGCGACACGCGCCCGGGCGCCGGTGCCCTGGGGGGCCTGCACACCGCGCTTTCCGCGGCGCGCGGCGAGACCGTCCTCGTGCTGGCCTGCGACATGCCCCTGGCTTCCCGGCCGCTGCTCGAGCACCTGCTTTCGCGCGCGCCGGAGGCCGACGTGGTCATCCCCCGGCGGGAGGGCGAGTATGAACCTCTGTGTGCGGTGTACGCGAAACGGTGCCTTGCGTTGGTGGAGGCCGCCCTGGAGGCGGGCGAGCGGCGGATGATCAGCTTTTTCCCGCGGGTGCGTGTGGTCGCGGTGGAAGAGCCGGAATGGTCGGTCTTCGATCCGGAAGGCCTCACCTTCTTCAATGTCAATACGCCGCAGGAATTGGCGGAGGCCGAGCGGCGAATGGCCGGCGAGGGTTCCGGCGAAAGGCATGACGATGCCCCTTGATCCCGAACGGATCCGAGATGAATTCCCTGCGCTGAAGAGCGGAGCGGTGTTCTTCGACAACCCCGGGGGTACGCAGGTTCCCCGACGGGTGATCGAATGCATGGCCGATTACCTGGCGACGAAGAACGCCAACCGTGGCGGAGCCTTTGCGACCAGTGCGGCGACGGATGCGGGGATCGAGGAAGCCCGGCGCGCGGCCGCCGATTTCCTTGGGGCGGCCCTGCCGGAGGAAATCGTCTTCGGGCCGAACATGACCACTCTGACCTTCGCCCTGAGCCGGTCGCTGGCGCATGAGCTGCAGCCCGGGGACGAGCTCGTGGTGACCCGCCTCGACCACGACGCCAACATCGCGCCCTGGGTCCGGATCGCCGAGGAGCGGCGCTGCGCCATCCGCTGGGTGGATTTCGACGTGGAGGATTGCACCCTGCGTATGGAAGACCTCGAAGCTGCGCTCAGCGAGCGCACCCGCCTGGTGGCCGTGGGCTACGCCTCCAACGCGGTGGGCACGATCAACCCGGTGGAGAGGATCGTCTCTCTGGCACGTGAGGCCGGCGCTCTGTGCTTCATCGACGCCGTGCAGTATGCTCCGCACGGGCCGATCGACGTTCAGGCGCTCGGCTGTGATTTCATGGTGGTCTCGGCGTACAAGTTCTTCGGGCCTCACATCGGTATGCTCTACGGCCGCCGGGAGCATCTCGAGCGATTGGCCGCCTACAAGGTGCGGCCGGCGCCTGATCGGCCCCCGGGGAAATGGGAAACCGGGACCCAAAACCACGAGGGGATTGCCGGCGCGCTGGGGGCGATCGAGCACCTGGAGTGGCTGGGTGAGACGTTCGGGGGCGAGCACGGCGAGCGGCGCCAAGGCGAGGCGCGTGGCCGCGGACGGTATCTAACGCAGGCGATGCAGGCCGTACGGGACTACGAGATGGGCCTTTCGCGCGCCGCGATCGATGCTCTGTCCAGGATCCCAGGCTTGAGGATCTGGGGGATCACGGAGCCCCGGATGATCGACCGCCGCGTGCCGACCGTCTCCTTCACGTTGGAAGGCCGAACGCCCCGTCAGGTGGCCGAGGCTTTGGGGGAGAGGGGAATCTACGTCTGGGACGGCAACTACTACGCGCTGGCCGTGACGGAACGGCTGGGCCTGGAGGAGAGCGGCGGGATGGTGCGCGTCGGCATGGCGCACTACAACACGCTGGGCGAGGTCGAGAGGCTGGGGGAAGCGATGGGGCAGATCGCGAGGGGGCGTTAGGGTGAGGAATGGTGATCGGTGAGAGGGGATCGGTAGTAGACCTCCTACGACTGGGAGCCTCTCCACCGATCCTCTCATAACCGATCACCGCGTGCTCCAAGATCATCGCTCCCGGCCGGCCCCGGCCGCCCGCTCACTGCGCTCACCGCCAGCACCCACCGATCGCCGATCACCCGACGGACCCTCGCCCACAGCCTCCCCCTTAAAGTACAGGACAGACATCTAGGTGAGGGGGGCACCCAGATGTCTGCCTGTGCGGCGTAGTATACAGCAAACCGATGACTGGTGGAAGGGGGACCTGACGACCAGAAATGGAGTGGTCCAGACAACCTGCTTCAGCCGGGGCTCTTGCCACCGTCGGCGCGGGAGGGTGACCCCTCTCCTCTTCGTAACCTGACCGCCCGATGCTATTCGTTGCCGGATGAGGCAATCGTCCACGATGTGGGGGGCTCGGGGAAGCATAGTGGGGAAGGACGAAAACCGCCGGCGTGGTCTCGTGCCGACGGTCTGTGCCCCAGGAGGGAATTGAACCCCCAACCTTGGCCTTAGGAGTGCCCTGCTCTATCCTTTTGAGCTACTGGGGCCCGCGGGGGATTATACCGCCGGTTCCAGTGTCGCGGCGCCAGACTTGCGGTTCAATCTAGTGGTAATCCGCGAAGATCGGAATCCCCCGGAAGAAGAAGACCTCCAGGACGTCGTTCCCTCCAGGAGCTTGGAACTGAAGACCCCACATCGGTTGGCCCTGCGGAGCAAATCGGAGCGGGACGCTCCCCTCTCTTGCCAGTCTGGCGAGAATCAGAGCCGGATCCGGCCTCGTCACTGAGATCCCGACAGGGACGAGGAAGTCGGTCGTGCCCCGGTACGCCGGCTGCAACGCCAGATAGCCCTGCGCGATGGGTACGAAACGATCGAGGCCTCGGACGGCCTCAAGTGCGAGGCCCAGGATGTCGTCCTCGGGTTCTGCATTCGCGGACCCGAGAAACAGGCCGACTGTTGAGTGGCCGTAGGGGATCTCACCCTTCCAGACGCCTGCACTCAAGGAGAGCAAACCAAGCTCTGGATGAAGGACTGTTCGCGGGGCGCTCTTTCGCCACCAGCCGAACGATAGGCGATGTCTTTGTGACGTCATTCTGGATCGAGCCCACGGAGCCAGGCGTGATCAGGGCTCGAGGAGGAAGGCCTCGATCGGTTCCTGGCGTCCGAAGAGCTGAAGGGGTTTGAGGCGCTTGGCCTTGATCCCGCTCACTTGCTCGTAGGTGGCACGGCTGATCAGCACCTGGCCTCCCAGGGCCTGCTCCTGCAGCCGCTTGGCGACATTGACCGTGTCTCCGACGACCGTGTAGTCCATCAGCTTCTCCGAGCCGATGTTGCCGACGATGGCCTCGCCGCTATGCAGGCCGACGCCCAGGCTCAGGCTGGCCATATCGGGGAACCCGGCGGCGAGATCGCGGAAGCGGTGCTGCATCTCGAGGGCCGTGCGCACGGCGCGCTGCGCGTCGTCGTCGCCGGCGACGGGCGCTCCGTAGAACGCCATCAGGCCGTCGCCGAGGAACTTATCGAACGTGCCGCGGTGGGTGAGAATCACTTGGCTGAGGATCGGGAAGATCCGATTGAGCGTCTCGACGACGGCTGAGCCGGATCGCCGCTCGGTGTAGAGGGTGAAGCCCCGGATGTCGGCGAAGAGCACAGTGACGGGCCGGATCTCGCCGCCCAGATGCAAATAGCGCTCGGGATCGGTGAGGATGGTCTCGGCGACTTCTTCGGCCACATACCGGTTGAGCACCTGCCGCATCAGGCGGTTGCGGGCCTCCAGCTCGTCGTGCAGCTTCTTGAGGTTCAGAAGCGAGCGGACGCGGGTGAGAAGGACGATGGAGTTGTAGGGCTTGGTGACAAATTCGTCGGCGCCGGCGTCGATGGCCTTGAGCTTCTCGTCTTCGCTGTCGAGAGCGGTGACGATCACGACGGGGACGAAGCGCGTCTCCGGGCTGGCTTTCAGAGAGCGGCAAAGGCTCAGGCCGTCCATGCGCGGCATCTGCACGTCCACCAGAGCCAGGTCGGGAGGGTTCTCCTGAGCGAGCTGGAGAGCGGCCAGACCATCGGGCGCGGTCCAGACCTGACAGCCGGAGGTGGTCAGGTAGGCCTGGAGGAGATCTCGATTAAGCCAGTCATCATCGGCCACAAGGATGCGGGGGGGCCGGCCGAAGATGGTCGTGAGGTCCATCCCATGTCCCCCGAGGGCGGAGGCTGAGGCCCGGCGGATCCGGCTCAGTCGAGACGCCCGCTGGTGATTGCTTTCTTCACCTCGGCGATCGCCTGGGTGACTTGAATGTCGCGCGGGCAGGCCTCGGTGCAGTTGAATACGGTGCGACACCGCCAGACGCCCGTCTGCTCGGAGAGGACCTTCAGGCGCGGCGCCGCGGCGCGGTCGCGGCTGTCGAAGATGAAGCGATGGGCCTGGACGATCGCCGCCGGGCCGACATACTCGCCGTCAGCCCAGAAGGATGGGCAAGACGTGGTGCAGGCGGCGCATAGGATGCACTTGGTCGTATCGTCGTATCGGGCGCGCTCCTCGGGGCTTTGCAGGCGCTCGCGTTCCGGCGGGGGTTCGTCGTTCACCAGGAAGGGCAAGACCGATCGGTAGTGAGAAAAGAAGGGCTCCATGTCCACGATCAGGTCTTTCACCAGCGGCAGGCCGAGGAGGGGCTCGACGGTGATCCGGTCGCCGATGTCCTTGACGAGCACCTTGCAGGCGAGAGCATTGACGCCGTTAATTCGCATGGCGTCGGAGCCGCAGATCCCATGCCCGCAGGAGCGGCGATAGGAGAGCGTGCCGTCGTGATACCACTTCACGCGGTTGAGCAGGTCGAGCACTTGATCGTTGGGATCGGCCTCCACCACGTAGGTCTCGACATGCGGCCGCGAATCGGTTTCGGGATTGAAGCGCCGGATGCGCAAGGTCACCTGCATTCTAGATCTCCTGGCACCAGGGGTCTATGGGTCCTTCTTCTACCGGTCCATGGTTGCCACGCTCGGGGGTCTCGGCGACAGCTGCAGGATGCCCACCCCGGCGGCCTCAATACGCCCGGACCTTCGGCTGGAAGAGCGTGATCCGGGCCGGCTTGTAGGCCAGGCTGATCCGACCGGGCTCGAGGTGGGCTAGAGTGTGTTTGAGCCAAAGGTCGTCATCCCGCTGAGGGAAATCGTCGCGAGCGTGTGCGCCGCGGCTTTCCGTCCGATGGAGCGCCGAGCTGGCGGTGACCTCGGCGCAGTCGAGCAGGCAGCCGAGCTCCCAGGCTTCCAGCAGATCGGTGTTGAACACGCGGCCGCGGTCGTCAATCCGGACGCGGGTGTAGCGGTCTTTGAGCTCCTGGAGCATGGAAAGGGCCTTGCTCATCCCGGGCTCGGTGCGGAAGACGCCCACGCCCTCCGACATGGCCTCCTGCATCAGGCGCCGGATTTCTGCCGGGCGCTCATCTCCCCGGCCTGAGCGGAGGTCTTCGAGCTGCTGTCGGACAAGGCCCTCCGGCTCCGGCGGCAGGCGCAGGTAGTCGCTGCGGTGGGCCCACTCCGCGGCCTGGAGCCCGGAGTGCTTTCCGAAGACGAGGATATCGAGCAGGGAGTTGGTCCCCAGACGATTGGCGCCATGGACGGAGACGCAGGCACACTCGCCGGCTGCGAAGAAGCCCGGCATGACCGTGCCGTTCTCGTCGAGAACCACACGGCCGTGCATGTCGGTGGGGATCCCGCCCATGGCATAGTGAGCGGTAGGCTGAACGGGCATGGGCTGGGTCACCGGGTCGACGCCGAGGTAGGTGCGGCAGAAGTCGATGATGTCGGGGAGCTTGGCCAGAATCTCCTCGCCGGTCACCTGGTAGGGCGTGCCATCGGGGCGGGTGCGTCCGTCCACCTCGGCATAGCGATTGACCGTCTCGGGCCTGACGTCGAGATGCAGGTAGCGGCGCCCGCCGATCCCGCGGCCCTCGTTCATCTCCAGGTACATGGCGCGGCTGATGACGTCGCGGGAGGCGAGATCCTTCACCCGAGGCGCGTAGCGCTCCATGAAGCGCTCGCCCTTGTCATTGACGAGCACACCGCCTTCACCGCGAACGCCCTCGGTGATGAGGATCCCCATCTTGTAGATCCCGGTGGGGTGAAACTGGAAAAACTCCATATCTTCCGCCGGCACGCCGCGCCGCATAGCGATGGCGATCCCGTCGCCGGTGTAGGAATGGGCGTTGGAGGTGATCTCCCAGGCGCGGCCGTAGCCGCCCGTGGCGAACACCACCGCCTTGGCGTGAAAGATGTGCAGCTCGCCGGTGGCGAGCTCCACGGCCACCACGCCGCGGGCGGCCCCATCCTCCACGATCAAGTCGAGCACCTGGAATTCGTCGAAGAAGGTCACCCGGCGCTTAATGCATTGCTGGTAGAGAGTCTGCAGGATCATGTGGCCCGTGCGGTCGGCGGCATAGGCGGCGCGGCGGACGGGCTTGCCGGTCTGGTTGTTGGTGTGGCCGCCGAAGGGACGTTGAGCGATCCGGCCGTCGGGCGTGCGGTTGAAGGGCAGGCCCATGTGCTCGAGCTCGTAAACGATCGGGACAGCCTCGCTGCACATGAACTCGATGGCGTCCTGGTCGCCGAGGTAGTCGCTACCCTTGACGGTGTCGAAGGTGTGCCACTCGGGGCGATCTTCTTCCTCGCTGCCCAGAGCGGCGCCGACGCCGCCCTGCGCCGCGCCGGTGTGCGAGCGGATGGGATGGAGCTTGCTCAGGACGGCGGTGCGAGCCTCCTGGGAGGCATACAGGGCGGCCATCAGCCCTGCGCCGCC